>JAIVGT010000047.1 GCA_020201485.1 Halobacteriales archaeon | reverse complement strand
GCATCACCGTGACGAGCGCGGGCGGCAGCGACGTGAGCGGCTCGGCGGCCGCGCTGAACCCCCAGAACGCGGGCGGCCTGGACACGACCCTCATCACGACGAACCCGCACTGCCAGATGATGTAAGGGCAGTCCGGCGGGGCGCAAGCCCCATCCTTTTCTCTTCCTCGCGGCCCAGCGCAGCTCAGAAGCGCGTCGGGTCCTTGAGATAGGCGATGTTGTCCAGCGCGAGTTCGCAGCTCTCGCGGACCTCGATGGCCGGGTCGTGCTGGGCGTAGTGCGCGAGCATCTGCAGGCATTGCGCATTCGCGATGGCCCCGATGGCCTCCGCCGCCTCGTGGCGCACCATGGGGTGCTCGTCCCCCGCCAGGCTGCGCTCCAGCCAAGGCACGCAGCGCTCGTCCGCCATCTGGCCGAAGACGAAGGCGCATTCGTGGCGCAGCAGGGCGCTGCTCGCGCTGAGCATGACCCGGCCGATGACGTCGATGGCCTCGGGCGTGTGGAGGGCACGGAGCGCGAACAGCGCGCGGTAGCGCTCCCACATCTTCTGCCGCGGGTCGAGGAGGATGCCGCGCAGCTCGTGCAGGTCGCGCGACGCGTGGGCCACCGTGGGGTCGATGCCCTCGTAGTCGCGCTCCCGCAGGCTGCCTTCCAGGGCCATGCCGGCGCATCCGCGCCCTTGCCACAAGAAGCTTGCGCCCAGGGGCCGCGTGCTTCTTGGCCGGGCGCGCGCTTTCCCGGGCATGGCTCGGAGGCGCGCGGTCCAGCTCGCGCTCGTCGGCGGCGTGCTGCTCCTCCTCGCGCACGCGAGCGCCGGCACGAGCCTGCTGCAGCTCGGCGATCGGCTCGCGCGCGCGTTCCTGCCGGCGGAGGTCGCGCCGGTCGCGAGCTTGGCGTTCCTCGTCCTGTTCGTCATCGCCAGCCTGGGCGGGCTCGGCGTCATCTTCGGCGCTGTGGCGTGGCGGAAGGGCTGGATGCGCACCGGGCACCTGTTCGTCATGCTCGGGGCCGGGACCGGCCTGCTCGGCCTGCTCCTGCTGCTCGTGGTGAGCGTGGCGAGCGGGAGCGTGGGCAACTTTCTGCTCTGGCTCCTCGGGCCGGCGGGGCTGGGCGTGGCGCTGTGCATCCTGGCGCGGCGCGAGGCGGGCTAGGTCCGGGGCCGCTCCGCGAACGATGCCGGGGATGCGGCGGAAACCCCTGCTGTGGCCGGTTGCAAGCCGCGCACCGTGGATGACGGCCGTCGCGCCGATCATGGCGTCCACGGCGGGGATGGGCCGCCCCGCGGCATCCAAGGCGCGGAGGATCTCCGCGCAACGGCGCACCGTCCTGCCGTCGAACGGCAGCTCGGTGGCTCCCCTCGAGGAACTCCTGCACATGCACAGATCAATCGATTATCGCGCCGCGGCCGCGGCCAGGCTCAGGTCGAGCACGATGAGCACGAAGGGCAGGGTCTCCGCCGCCTTGCGCAACGCCTTGCGGGGGTCGGCGACGGCGCGCGTGAACAGCCACGTCCCGAGGAGCGCCAGGCCGAGCGCGACCGGGCCGAAGGCGAGGAACGCGAGCCCGCGCAGCGCGACGAGCGGCGCGCCCTGCGTGGCGAGCGTGGTCAGGAGCACGAGGGCGAGGTCGAGCGCGCCGCTGAGCGCCAGCAGGAGCCGCGCGCGCCGCATGCGCCGCGCGTCCGCCGGCGCGCCGCGCAGGGCGAAGTCGCGCGCCGCGAGCAGGGCCAGCCCCATGGCGGGCGCGAGGAAGAGCAGGAAGAACAGGGCGACGGCGACGGGCACGCGGCCGCATCGCCGCGCGGGGCCTTAGCCTCCGCGGACGCGCACGATCTCCTCGTCGTACAGCGCGTTCTCGTCCTCGACCTCGGCCGCGGGCTCGCCGGCGCGGCGGCGGTCCCACATGCCGTGCCACTTGCGGAATCGGCCGGGCGTGCGCAGCAGGGTCGCGGCCCCGATGCCCATGGCGGCGAAGCCGCCGAAGATGGGGAGCGCGTCCCCGTCGTTCGCGTAGCGCAGCATGAGCATGGCGCCGCTGACGACGAACAGCAGCATGCAGCACAGGATGCCGGCCTCGTGCATGATGTCCAGCGCGTGCTCCGTCTTGCCCATCGGCCCTGCCTCGTCGCTCCCGGGTCAAGCCGTGCTTGGATGGGCGCCTGGCGCGCCGGGCCCCTGGGGCCGAGGTCCCAGCGCAACCTTGAAACCACCCGGCCCCGTGGCCCCGCCGTGGACCCGCAGCTCGCCGCGCCGCAGGAGCAGCCGTTGCCCGCGCCGCGCAACGCGGGATTTGCCGGGGCGCGCGTCTGCCTCTTGCTCCTCGGCCTGGGCGGCCTGGGCTTCGGCGTGAGCAGCGCCTGGTCGCAGCACCAGCAGGGCCACACGCTTTCGCCCCTCGCCACGCTGGCCGGGGCCCTGGGCCTCTTCGTCCTCCTGGCCGCTGCGGCCCTTGCGCCCGACCGCGTGGCGCGCATCGCGCGCGCCCCCGGCATGCTTCGCCCGGGCGGGCTGTTCGCGTTCGCCCTCGTCAGCTTCACGCTCTTCTTCGTCTTCGGCCTGGGCGCGCTCCTCGACACGGCGATGACCCTGGAGGAGCTGGCATCCGGGCGCAGCCTGAGCGCCACGCAGGACGTGTCGCGCGCCGGCCTGCTCATCAGCCTGGGCATCAACTTCCTCCTGTTCACCGTGCCCGTGCTGCTCTGGGCCTCGTTCGCCGAGCTGCGCAAGGGCAAGGAGGCGTTCCGCTGGGCCGGCCTGACGCGCCACGGCACGCCGGCGAGCGTGCTGTGGGCGCTGGTCAGCGTGGCCCTGGTGTTCTGGGTGCTCATCGCAGCGGGCCTGCTCAGCCATGCGTTCGGGAGCGGCGACGTGCAGAACGACCGGGCCGAGGCCATCGCCGAGCAGCTCGACGTGCCCACCGCGCTGCTGGTCGCGGCCCTGACCGGCATCGGGGAGGAGCTGTTCTTCCGCGGCTTCCTCCTGAAGAAGCTGGGCAACGGGCCGCAAGCCGTGCTCTTCGGCCTGGCGCACCTGAACTACGTGCAGGTCCTCGAGGTGACCATCACCGCCGCCATGGGCTACCTGTTCGGGCGCACGGTGAAGCGCACGGGCAGCGTCGTCGGGCCCATCCTCGGGCACGCCACGTTCAACGCCATCAGCCTGCTCATCATCCTGTACAAGGGGTCCACGGGCTTCCCCGCCTGGCTCGCGTGGCTGCCGCTCCGCCCCTTCTGATGGGGGACGTCGTCGCTCGTCGCTCGCTTCGCTCGCTCCTCGCTCCTCGTGCCCCCACACCCCCTCCGGCGACGACGCCTCGCTGCGGCGAGCGGGCCGCACACGCCCTCGGCAAGGAGCGGCTGGCCGCGACCGAACCCTTCATGACCGCGAGCGCTGTTCGGAGCCCGACATGCAGCTGGAGCGCGGCCCCGGCGACGCGATGCCCCCTGGACCCGTGCCGGGCCCCGAGGAGCCGCTGCCCGTCGGGCTGACCGGCCGGCTCGAGGCCGAGCTGGAGCTGCTGCAGCGCCACGTCATGATGCTCAAGGCGGTCATGGACCACCAGCCCATCGGCATCATCCGGCTGAGCGAGATCACGGGCTATCCCCAGCACAAGGTGCGCTACTCGCTGCGCGTGCTGGAGCAGGAGGGCCTCATCGAGCCCAGCCCGCAGGGCGCGGTGGCGACGACGAAGGTCCACGAGTTCCTGCCGAACCTGCGCGGCCTGCTGACGAGCATGACGGAAGTCGTCGCTCAGCTGCGCAAGGCCATCGAGTAGCGTGGAGGCAGAGCCTCCGCCCGCGAGCGGCAGGGCCGGAACGCGCCACGATGTGCGTCCCCTCCCGCAAAGCTGAAGGGCCCGCCTGGCCTCGCGCCCCCGATGCCCCGCCTGCTCCGCGCGCTGCTCCTCGTCGCCCTCGCGGCGTGCGCCCTGGCGCTCGCCGGGCACGGGGAGGCCGCCGCCGGCCTCGAGGCTCCCGCCCTGCTGCAGGACCACGACCCCATCCGCATCGACAGCGACTTCGACTTCGACGCGGCGCACGGCGTCACGGGCGGCAACGGCACGGCCGGCGACCCGTACCTCATCGCGAACTGGCGCATCGCGTCGGACGGCGTGCACGTGCGCGTGGCGAACACGACGAAGGCGTTCGTGCTGCGCAACCTGGAGCTCATCGGGCAGTGCGTGCCCCAAAACATCAGCGACTGCGGCACCGAGGCGGGCGTGTACGCGCAGAAGGCGCGCAGCCCGGAGGTCGTGCACGTCCTCGCCCGCGGCATGGACCGCGCCGGCATCTACATGGACCAGAGTCCGGGCGCGGAGCTCGTCGAGAACGCCATCGAGGGCGGCGGCAACTTCAGCGGCGGCACGGGCATCCTCGTGAAAGGCAGCAACGGCGCGCTCGTGCGCGGCAACGTGCTCACCGGCGTCGGGCCGGCGGGGAGCAACCTGGCGAGCGCCGCGGTGCGCATCTGGGACTCGAACGACACGCTCCTCCAGGACAACGAGGTGCGCGGCGCGACGGAGGCGGGCGTGAGCGTGCTCGGCAGCCACCGCACGGAGCTCGTGGACAACGACATCGTCGGCAACCGCGTGGGCGTGACCTTCCAGGGCTACGAGGGCCTGGTGTGGTACAACAACATCACGGACAGCACGACGTATGGCCTCGTGCTCACCCTGCCCTGGGCGCACATCGAGCACAACGAGATCACGGACAACACGCGCGGCATCGAGATCACCGACGTCGCCAACGCCAGCATCTCCCGGAACAACATCCAGCGCAACGCGGAGATCGGCCTGCACCTGCAGGGCAACCCGGGGCGGGACGAATCGCCGTTCGCGAACGCGACGCAGAACTACTGGGGCGCGGGCGACGGGCCGGGCGGCATCGGCCCCGGCAACGGCGACCGCATCGGCGTGAACCTCACCGACCCCGGGCAGGTCCTGTTCCGGCCGTTCCTCACCGGCCGGCTCGACGCGACGGGCCGGCACGCGCCGCGGCCGTTCTCCACCCTCGTCGTGGGCTCGGGCGTGGGCGAGGGCGGCCCGGGTGCGACGCAGCACACGCCGAGCGCCATGTTCGAAGGCCCGGGCGACGCGTTCCTCGGCCAGCCGGTGACGTGGAGCGCGGCGCGCAGCGTGGACCCGCAGGGCGGCTCGCTGCGCTACGCCTGGGACCTGGGCGACGGCAACGCGAGCGCCGGCCTGCGCGTGACGCACGTGTACGCGAGCGAGGGCGAGCGCATCGTGACGCTGACCGTGACCGACCAGGAGGGCCTGAGCAAGAGCGCGAGCGTGCGCGTGAGCGTGACGCGCCAGCCGCTGGGCGTGTTCCTCCTCCTCACGTCGCGCGAGGTGCCGCGGGGCGCGCCCATCGCGCTCCGCGCGCTCGTCACCGGCACGCCGCTCGACAACGTGACCTTCCGCTGGGCCCTCGACGGGCCGGGCTCCTTCGACCGGGAGACGGGCGCGGACATCCTGCAAGGCCGGTTCGACGAGCCAGGCGTGCGCATCGTCGGTGTCATGGCGCTGGCGGGCGGCGAGGTCGCGACCGCCTTCGACCAGGTGCGCGTGCGGAACGGGGCGCCGAATGCGTCGGCGAACGTGCAGCCGGCCGAGGGGGACACGCGCACGGATTTCGCGTTCGACGCGAGCGGCAGCGCCGACCCGGACCACGACAACCTCACGCTCACCTGGGACTGGGGCGACGGCGGCACGGGGCAGGGCCCGCACGCCACGCACCGCTTCGCGAGCGCCGGGACGCAGGTCGTCGTGCTCACGGTGAGCGACGGCTTCGCCACGAACACGACGCAGGCCGTGGTCCAGGTGCGCGCCGCGGAGCAGCCCGTGGAGAAGCCCACGCCCGGCCCCGCGCCCCTGCTCGCCATCGCCGCGCTCGCGCTCGGGGCCTGGAAACACCGCGGTTCCCGGCGGCGTTGAACCTATATACGCGAAGCGCTTTGCAGGCCGTCCGCGGCCTCGCCGCGGCCATGCCGCGATAGCTCAGTCGGTGGAGCGTGGGACTGTTAATCCCAAGGCCCGCGGTTCGAATCCGCGTCGCGGCGTAGTGGGGGACGTCGTCGCTCCTCGCCTTCGCGCGTGCGGGCGCTCCGGCTCCTCGCTCCTCGTGCCCCTACGCCCCCTCCGACGACGGCGCGCCGTCGGAGGCTGCAGGTCGCGCATCGGAAGCACCCGGCGCGCGCTCAAGTGCTGAGGGGGGACTGCGCGCCTGGCCTGCTGGGAGCGGGTCGGGATGCCGGGTCGCCGCCCGTCTATTCTTCTTCCTCGTCCGCGTCCCCACCGGCGAGGTCGCGCTGGCGCCACTCCTCGATCATGGCGGCGATGCGCGCCTGGAGCTGCGCCTTGCGGTCCTTGATGTCCTTGCGCACGGCGGGCATCTTGCCCTTGTCGCCGAACGGCTCGGAGTCGCTGAGGTAGCTGTTGAGGCCGGCGAGCGGCTCCTCCCAGTCCTTCAGCTTCTCCACGGTGCTGACCTTCTTCTTCAGCGCCTTGTCCGCCGCGGCCACGAGCTCCGGCCCCATCTCCTCGAACGCGGCGATGAGCTCCTCGACGGGCGGCTCCTCGGTCGGGGCCTCCACGCCCTCGGCCTTGGCCTCGACCTCGATGATCTTGCGCTCGAGCTGCTCCTTGATGGAGCGGAGGCGCTTGCGCAGGTC
>JAIVGT010000046.1 GCA_020201485.1 Halobacteriales archaeon | reverse complement strand
CGCGTAGATCTCGCGGCTCGTGTAGCTGCGCGGGTCGAGCTTCGCGAACAGCTGGCCGAGGGCGTCGTCCGTCTCGCGGAACTTCTCCTCGTCCACGATGGTGTCGTACAGCCGGTCCAAGAAGTGCGAGCGCAGCTCCAAGTCGTCCACGTCTGGGCTGCTGCGCCAGAAGTCGTAGCCGCGCGCCGCATACAGGTCCTGGTAGGGCTGCGAGCCCACCGTGACGACGACGTCGACGAGATGGTTCGCGATGACGTCGCGGATGACCTTGCGCAGCCCGCCGGCCATGAGCGAGCCGGCGAGGCCGAGGATGATGGTCGGGCGGTCCTTGTCCTCGAGCGCGTTCTGCCAGACCTGCGCGCCCATGCCGAGCTGCCGCGCCTGGAAGCTGCTCTGCTTGAAGGCGTCCATGATGCCGGTCACGGTCGTGTCCTGCGCGAGGTCGACCTGGCGGATGGGGACCTGCATGAAGTCCGACTTGCGGGACTTGCGCGGCTTCGGCACCATGGGGGCTCAGGCGCGCAACAGGAGGGCCGCGCATAAGGGTTTGCCCGGGCGATGTTCGCGTCGCGTGGGAAAAACGGCTTGCCCCGGAACGACGGTGATGCGCGATGGACACGCGCGACCTCCGCGTGGAGAAGATTCCGCTCCCCATCCCGAAGCGTCGCTGACTACTCGTCCGGCCGCAACAGGTCGCGCACCTTGTCCGCCGCCTCGCGCTGCTCGGCCAGGTAGGGCGCGACCGGCGCGGTGTGCAGCAGCATCTCGACCTCGTCGCGCACGCGCGCCAGGGGCCGTACGCCCACGATGACCAAGCCATCGCCGCCCTTCACCGCGAGGAGCAGGTCCCCGTGGTCCAGGCGCGCCGGCCCGCGGTGCTCGATGGCCACGCGCTCGATGCGCGGCAGGCGCACGCTCGCCTCCGCCACGCGGCCCAGCCCGTGCAGGCGCACGACGCGCAGGTTCGTCAGCACCCACGTCGTGCTGCGCCGCCGGGCCTCTGCGATGCTGAGCGGCAGCGGGACGGCAAGGAGCGTGAGGATGGGAAGCCAAGGCAGCGCGGCGCGCGCGCCGGGGCCGGGCGCCGTGGCGACGATGAGCGCGATGCCGCCCACGACCGCCACGCCGACCGCGTAGAGCACCGGCCAGAGCCGCGCGGAGCGCATGGCGAACGGCACGGCCACCGCGGCCAGGCCGACCCACCACACCGCGAGGAGCAGCACGAGCGCGAACGGGCCAGCGGACGCGTCGAGGTCCGCAACAAAACCCTGCCCCGGCCCGAGGGCAAACAGGCCCATGACCAGCGCGAGGCCGAGCAGCCCGAGCACGGTGCCGTACGCGCCGAGCATGCACAGCGGATGCATGCGGAGCACGCGGTGGACCCGCTCACCCTCCAGCAGCTCCAAGCCGCGCACGGCGCGCCATCGCGGGCCTGCCCCTTCATGGTTCCGGCCCGCATGCACCCATCGTGGAGGACGAGGAGCTCGCGGCCATCCGCGCGCGCAAGCTGGCCGAGCTCCAGCGCCTGGCCCTGGCCCCGGCGAAGCCCGTCGAGGTCACCGAGGCCAGCCTGCCCGGCTTCGTCGCGCAGCACGCGTTGGCCGTGGTGGACTGCTGGGCGGCGTGGTGCGGCCCGTGCCGGTTGATGGAGCCGGTCCTCGACGCGCTCGCGTCGGAGCTGCGCGGCCAGGTCGCCTTCGGCAAGCTCAACGTGGACGAGCAGCCGGGCGCGGCGCAGTCCTTCGACGTGGCGAGCATCCCGACGCTGCTCGTGTTCCGCCGGGGCAGGCTCGACGACCGCATCGTCGGCGCTGCCCCGGCCAGCGTCATCCGGCAGCGGCTCGGCGTCTAGACGATGTCGAGCGGGATGGGCCGCGCGTCGAAGTCGTAGCTGCGCCACGTGCCCGGGGCGTACGGCTCGCCGATGATGATGTGCGTGTGGCCGAACGTGCGGAAGAGCTGCTTGTCCGCGTCGCTCGGCAAGGGCAGGCCGCTCGGGTGCGAGTGCACCGTGCCCACCACGCTCCGGTCGATGGGCAGGGTCCAGAGCTGCATGTGCGCGCTGACCCGGCCGCTCTGCGTGGGCACGACGACGATCTCGGTGAGCGTGTCCCCCTCGGCGCGCAGCCCGGCGGCGAACTCGTGCGGGTGCTGGCTCCGGCTGGCCTGGTAGATGAGCTCGAGGAGGTTGCGCGAGACCTTCGTGACCTTGCGCCGCGGAGGAGGAGCTGGCTCCTTGTTGCGCTTCCCGAAGAGCCCCACGGCCGCGCACCCCAGGCCGGGCCCTTCAACGTTGCGGACCCGCCACGCAAACCCTCATGGCCCAGCGCAGGCCTGCCCCGCCCATGGCGGCGAGCGCAGGCGCGGTCGGCATCGGCGGCATCATGGCGGTCCTGGGCACCGTGCTCCTCATCGCCGGCATCGGGATGTTCATGAGCGGGCCGCTCGTCACCACGAGCTACCAGCAGAACAGCGGCCTGTTCGGCATCGGCGGCAGCCAGAGCGCGAGCGGCTCGGTGAACCTCGTGCCCATCCTCGGCCTCGTGCTCGTCGTCGTCGGCGCCGTGGTCCTCATCGTCGGCCTGAAGGGCACGATGCGCGCCTTCGAGAAGGGCAAGGAGCGGGACGAGGGGACGAAGCAGCGCATCATCCACGAGCAGCGCTAACGCACGAGCCGCTCGCGCAGCCGGCCGTAGAAGTGCGAGCTCAGGCGCACGAAGCGGGCGCGCTTCTCGCTCCCCGTGAACATGACCTTGTCCCCCCCGCTCAGGTGCCGCTCGAACTGCCCGTCCACGACGAGCACGGCGTCCTTCGCGTCCGCGGGCAGCTCCACGTCCACGCGCGCCTTCGCCGGGAACACGAAGGGCCGCGCGCCGAGCTTGAACGCGGCCAGCGGCACCATGATGACCGCCTCGATGCGCCGGTCCACGATGGGGCCGCCGGCGCTCATGCTGTAGCTCGTGCTGCCGGTGGGCGTGGCCATGATGACGCCATCGGCCCGGATGTCCTCGATGACCTCGCCGTTGCTGGCCAGGCGCAGGGCGAGCATCTTCGCCGGGTGCGCGCTCTTGATGACGGCCTCGTTCGCCGCGTCCGGCACGCGCTCGCCGTTCACGCGCACGGCGAGCTTGAGCCGGTCCTCGACGTCGTACTTTCCGCGCAGCAGCTGCTCCACGGCCTTCTCCATGTCCTTCGGCTCGACCTCGGTGAGGAAGCCCAGCTCGCCGTAGTTGATGCCGAACACCGGGGCCTCGCAGTGCTGCAGGGCAAGCAGGATGGTTCCGTCGCCGCCCACGGTGACGAGGACGTCCACCTTCATCTGGTCCAGCGCCTCGGCGGGCAGGTCGGGGAAGTGCCGGGCGAGTTCGTCCTTCACCACGACCTCGGCGCGCGTCCCCAGAAGGCCGACGAGCTGCTTCGCGACCGCCACGCGCTCCGCGTCGTCGTGCCGCGCCACGATGCCGAGCCTCATCGTCGCACCGCTCCGGCGCGCTCCGCGAACGTGCGGTCGCCGCAGGCCATGATGGCGGCGCGCTTCTCCAGGCTGAGGTCCATGACGAAGCGCTTGTACGTGCCGTCGAACGCCTCGCCCCCAGCCTCGCGCAGGATGAGCACGCCCGCCGCGACGTCCGTCACGCGCAGGCTGGGATAGCCGTGGTAGTACGCGTCGAGCGCGCCCTGCGCGACGAAGCAGCACTCCAGCGCGCTGCAGCCGAAGCTGCGGATGTTGGCCCACATCTGGCCCATGGTCAGGGCGAACTCGTCCGCCTTCTTGCCGAACACGACGCTGAGCGTGGGCTTCTCCTTGCTCTGCAGCTTGCGCGCCTTGATGGGCTTGCCGTTCATCGTCGCGCCCTGGCCCTTCGTCGCCTCGTACACGTCGCCCGTGCACAGGTTGCGCACGATGCCGTAGATGACGTTGTCCGTCGTGCCGTGGCCCAAGGCCAGGCTGATGCAGTAGAGCGGGATGCCCTGCACGGCGTTCGTCGTGCCGTCGAGCGGGTCCATGACGATGGTCCACTCGCTCTCGCCCCGCAGGTGCCCGATCTCCTCGCTGACCACGGCGCACTTCAGGCCGGACTGCTGCAGGACCTTGAGGCAAACGTCCTCGGCCACCTTGTCGATGTGCTTCGTGTCCGTGCCATCGGCGCCCATGCCCAGGACCTTGCCCCGGCCTTCGAAGGGGGCGGCGCGGACCGCCTTGTCCACCTCCTCGGCCATGAGGCGCAGCGCGGCGACGTGGCGCTCCAGGTCCTTCGGGTCCATCGGGGGCGGTGCCATCGCGGGGCATGGGTGGGCGCAGGGCATGAAGGTTCCCCAGGTTCCCGGCGGGACGCGCCGCGGCGAAGGTCGCAAGTAGCACCGCCGCGATGCCCGGGCGATGAGCAGCACGACGCCCGCCGTGCAGGACCAGCTCGCGCCGCGCAGCATCTGCTTCGGCTGCGGGCCGATGAACGACAAGGGCCTGCACATCAAGTCGCACTGGGAAGGCGAGCTGTTCGTCGCGCATTGGACGCCCCGCCCGGAGCACCAGGCGTTCACCGGCATCCTGAACGGCGGCATCCTCGGCGCCCTGCTCGACTGCCACAGCAACTGGTGCGCCGCGACGACGCTGATGAAGCAGGGGAAGCTGGCGGAGCTGCCCGCGACCGTGACGAGCGAGTTCCACGTGAAGCTGAAGCGGCCCACGCCATCGGGCCAGGAGCTGCTCATCGTGGCGCGGCCGGTCGAGGTGAGGGACAACGTCGTCACGGTCGAGGCCGACGTGCGGGCCGGGGACAAGGTGACCGCGACCTGCCGCGGCGTGTTCGTTGCCGTGCAGCCCGGGCACCCGGCCTATCACCGATGGGAATGACCCGGCGCCGCTCAGAGCCCGAGGTCGCTCTCGGCGCCCGAGCAGAGCATGACGATGCCGGCCTGCGTGCCGCCGAACACGGGCAGCAAGCTCACGTCGCAGCTCGGCGCGCCGTCGCCCAGCGCAAGGACCTCGGCGTCGGCCGTGTCCTGGACCGCCGCCGCTTCGCCGTCGAGCGCGCCGTTCGCCAGCTCCGACGCCGCGACCGCCTGCTCCTGCAGGTTCGCGCCGAGGGTCGTGACGAACGCCCGCGCCATCCCGGCTTTGGACGCGAAGTCGGTCGTGAGGCCTTGCGCGTAGGCGAGGCCATCGCTCACCGTGCCCTGCGCGAACGCGCCCACGCCCCCGCCGAGGTCCGCCAGCGCCAGCCCTTGCCCGGCGACCATCAGCGCAGCCATCAGCCCGATTCCCGCCAGCCCTCCGGTCCGCATGCGCCCTGCTCCTTGCGCACCGCTGGATGGCGCGTGCCTTGAGCGTTTCCCTCGGGGAGCCTCGGCGAAGGGCGAGGTCAGCAGAACCCGCCAAGACCGGTCCTTGTCACCTGGCCGGATGACGGTTGGTTCAAGTCCTCCATCCAATCTCGGCTTTGGAGCCCAGGCCGCTGGAAGGCCATGCGCCCCCTCGTCGCCCTCGTGCCCGTCCTGCTCATGGGTGCCGGCGCTGCGGCCGTCCTGCCCACGCTGAGCGGGGACGCGGGCGAAGCGCATCATCACCACGCGGCCGCCCCTGCCGATGCGCACGGCCAGGCCGATGTCGCCGATGGCATGCTCATGCACGGCGAGGACGGGATGCACGACGGCACGCACGTCCACGACCAGCCGTACGCGCGCGACGACGTGCACGCCTGGAGCAGCCCCGATGGGCACCTGCCCGCGGCCGACGCGGCGTTGAAGGAGTACGACCACATCATCGCTGCCCAGGACCGCGGCCTCGCCGAACTTTCCGCCAAGGGCGTCTTCGCCGGCAGCGGCACGCGCGAGGACCCGTACGTGCTCGACGGCGTGCGCGTGGACCGCGACCTGAGCATCAGCGACACGGATTCCTATCTCGTCCTGCGCAACAGCATCGTCGGCGGCCAGCTCACGCTGAACTGGGACGGCCAGCACGTGCACGCCCACCACCTGCGCGTCGCGGACCTGCGCATCAACGAGAACGTGAAGCGCACCGGCGACAACACGGGCGGGCTGCTGGAGAACAACGCCATCGCGTTCATCGGCCAGATGCGCCACTTCGCCGGCGTGTTCCAGGCGAACCAGGTGGGCCCTCGCCCGCAGAACGCCATCGCCTCCTTCCTCGGCGACGAGGGCGTGGCGAACGTCGAGGACGGCGAGGTGTGGAACTTCGACGGCTTCGACCTCGCCGAGGTGCACGACAACGACGTGGAGGGCCTGGTGGACATCAAGCTCCACGGGCACTACCACGGCGACTGCTTCCTCTGCCTCGGCCACAGCCACGCCGGGCAGGAGCCGCAGCACGACCACACGACGCGCTGGACGAGCCTGGAGTTCCGCGACAACCGCATCCACGTGCTGCAGGGCACTGCATTGCTCTACCGCGACACGCCGCACGCCGGCGACGACCGCACCGCGGCGAGCGAGACGAGCCCGGCGCTCGACATGCCGCACGTGCACCACACACTCATCCGCCTCGAGCGCAACACGATGGACGGGCCCCTCGAGGTCAAGGTCTTCAACAGCAAGGACGAACGGCACCTCAACGGCAGCGAGGGCTGGCTCGACATCCTCGGCAACAGGATCACGCTCCCGAGCCAGCCCGGCCTGCTGCCCATGGACCAACCCACCATCGGCATGGACCTCCACGACGCGCGCGGCGTGCACCTCGCCGTGCGCGACAACGTCATCGGCTGG
>JAIVGT010000045.1 GCA_020201485.1 Halobacteriales archaeon | reverse complement strand
GTCACAGGCCCCCGGTGCGCGGAAGTTTCCTGCAAACCCGTTTGCCCGCCCGCCCCATCGCATGGCTGCACAGGGCGAGGCCCGGTCCCTCCCGCCGGGCAGCTTTCCCAGCCTCTGCGGCTAGAGTATAAGCCAACGTTCGCGGCATCGGCTCCCGGCATGCGGTGCGCCCCCCGGGATAGGGCGCGCTCCGCCGGGAGGCGGGCGCGGTGAGCTTTGTCGGCGCCTACGTTGCCGTGGGCGCCTTGCGCGTCGTGCTCGGGGGCATCGTCCTGGCCGCCCGGCCAGGTGCCCGGGCGAACCAGGTCATCGCCGCCCTGCTCTTCACCACGGCCGCCGCCAACGTCGCCTTCCAGCTCGGGCGCGAATCCCCCGACCCGGCCGTCGCCCTCGTGTGGCACCGCCTCGGCTCCTGGTACGAGATCCCCGCCTCGCTCCTCGCGCTCGCGCTCGTGCTCGACATCCACAAGAGCGCGGTCGCCCCGCGCCTGCGCCAAGCCCTGCTCGCCATCGGGGCCATCTTCACGCTCGCCCTCCTCGTCGGGTTCGCCCTCGAGCCGGAGCTGCTCCTGCCCGGGCTTCGCGGCGGCGCGACCGGCTTCTTCCCGAACCTCGGCCCGCTCGCCGAGGCGGAGGCCATCGCCCTCGACCTGGCCTTGGTCTCCGCGGTCGTGCTCGGCGCGCGCGGCGCGGTGGACGCGTCGCGCACCGCCGCCGAGCGCAAGCAGGCCGCCCTCGTCGGCATCGCCTTCTTCTTCATCCTCGGCCACACCGGCGGCCTCGCCCTCGGACCGTACCTGCGCGGCGCCATCCCGGCCGTGCTCGCGCCCTCCGCCGTCGCCAACCTCATCGTCGGCCTGGCGCCCATGCTGCTCATCCCGCGCCTGTCGCGCGCCTTCGAGGGTCGGGCCCGCACCGCCGTGCTCGTCGCCGGCTTCGCCCCGGTCTTCGGCGGGCTGTTCGACACCTTCCTCATCGCCACGCTGCGCGTGCGCGGCTGGCTGCCGGCGGAGTACGTCAACGGCCGCCTCATCTGGATCGCGGCGCTGAGCGTGGTCCTGGCCGTCGCCGTGGTGCGCTACGGCTTGGCCGGCTTCAGCGAGAGCATGCAGCGCCGCATGACGCGCATCACCCAGGTCGCCCTGCTCGGCGCCGTCGCCGCCCTCCCGGCAGCGGTCGTGCTCGCCGTGAGCGGCGGCAGCACCGCCGGCCTGGCCGTGGCTGCCCTGCTCGGCGTGGGCGCGGTCGTGCTCTCCCCCACCCCGGCGCGCGAGACGGCCCGGCGCGTCGTCAGCCGCCTGCTCCTCGACCCGGGCGACCCCACGGTCACGGGCGAGCGCGCGCGCGTGTACGCGCAGGCCCTCCAGCGGCACCTCCAGCCCGACGGCACCATCACGAGCGCCGACGCCACCACGCTGCGCGAGCTGCGCCGCGAGCTCGACATCAGCGAGCGCGAGCACCACCTCCTCCTCCAGGCGCTGCGCGGCGCGGCCGCCCGGGCCGGGGCGCGCGACGACGTCCTCCTCGGCCGGTACCGCGTGGAGCGCGAGCTGGGCCGGGGGGCGTTCGGCACCGCCTTCCTCGCCTTGGACAGCGCGCGCGGCGAGCAGGTCGTGCTGAAGCGCTATCACGCCGGCCGCAGCGAGCGCCGCGCGCACGCCGAGGCGCGCGCCCTGGCCGCGGTCCGGCATCCCCGCGTCGTGCCCCTGCTCGACGTGCAGCGGGTGGGCGAGGAGCTGTTCCTCGTACTCGGCTACATGCCGGGCGGGAGCGCGAAGGACATGCTGGAGCGCGGCCCGCTCCCAGCGGAGCGCTGCGTCGCCCTCACCCTCGACCTCCTGGAAGGGCTGGCGGCGCTGCACGCCGAAGGCCTGGTGCACCGCGACGTGAAGCCGAGCAACCTGCTCCTCGACGCGCAGGGCCGGGGCGTCCTCGGCGACTTCGGCAGCGCCCGCTTCGCCCTGCCCGACCACGACCTCACCGTCACCGGGGCCGAGGCGCTCGGAAGCTACGCCACGCTCGCCCCCGAGGTGCTGCGCGGCGCGCGCGCCAACCCGCAGGCGGACGTGTACGCCGCCGGGGCCGTGCTCTACCGCCTGCTCACCGGCGAGCACTACGTGGACCTCGCCGGCCGCGACGCGCTCCAGCTCCGCCAGGCCATCCTGCACAACCCGCCGCGCCTGCCGCACCCGCGCGTGCCCAAGGTCCTCGCGCCCGTGCTGCGCACGGCATTGGAGAAGCAGCCGGACCAGCGCTACGCGAGCGCGCTCGACATGCGCGCCGCGCTCCTCGCTGCGCACGTCCCGTCGCGCCGGGTCAGCGCTCGTGGAACACGAGCAGCGAGCGCCCCACCCCGATGATGTCGCCCTGCGCCAGGTCGCGCGGCTTGCCTTGCAGCACGGGCGCGAAGTTCACCCGCGTCGGGTTGCGCGTCTCGGGCAGCACGCCCAGGCTGTACTTGCCGCCGTGCTTCTCCAGCACGGCGTGCTCGGCGCTGATGAACGGATCGTAGCTCAGCGCCACCGCCTTGCTGCGCGAGCGGCCGATGTGCCACGGGCCAGACCCCTGGAGGGCGAACAAGCGCCCTTCCCACGGCCCGCTCATGAGGACGAGCTTCGGCCCGGGGAGCCAGGGCGAGGAGTGGTCGTCCGCCCGCGCCATCGTCTCCTCCGCGTCGAGGCTGGGCGCGCTCGGGATGGCGGTGAGCTTGCGGATCTCCTCGACGAGGGAGAACACCTGGGGCACGTTCGTGACCCAGCGGTCGGCCCCGCCCTCCGGGTTCGCCACGCGCGTCACCACGCCCGCCTCCTCCAGCTTCGCCAGGTGCTCCAGCACCGTCTGCCGGCTCATGGCGCGCTCCGGCGCGAGCTGGTCCTTGCGCCGCGGACGGACCTCGACCTCCGCCGGGTTGGCGGGGAAGCGCAGCCGCCACAGGAGCTCCAGCCGGCCGGGATGGGCCAGGGCCTTGAGGTAGGCCGCCAGCAGGTCGAAGTCGATGTCCTCCGAGGCGGCCGCGAAAGGCACGGCCTGGTCAGGGTTGCCCCATGCCCTGAGCCTTCCGGCCTTCAAGGCACCGCGGCGACGCTCGGGGCCACGAGCAGCTCGTACGTGCCGATGCCGTTGACGTGCCGCACCTCGGCGCGCCACAGGCCCGACTTGCCCGTCGGGACGTTGAACAGGATGGTCGAGGGCGAGCCCTTCACGATGTTCGACAGCGGCTGCACCGACTGCACGAGCTGGCAGTCCGGGCCGTATAGGCCGAGGTGCATGTTCGCCGCCTCGACCGTGTCGCCCGGGCGGAGCACGAGGGTCAGGATCTGGCCCTCCTGGATCTGGAAGCGGTACCAGTCGGAGTCGTCCTGGTACTCCAGCGTGCCCACCTGCACGCCCGGCCCGACGAGCATGGCATCGGCGCAGGTCTCGCCCGCGTCGCTGCCGCGCAGCGCGTCGTCGTCGTGCGTCATGGGCACGTCCACGACGGTCAGCGTGAGCGTGTAGTTCACGTCCCGCCCGTCGAGGCGCAGCACCCAGCCCCCGGGCTCGTCCACGTTGAGCTCCAGGGTGACGGGCACGCCGATGGTCGCGCTGACTTTGGTGTCGCGCACCGCGCCCTGCGGGTCGAGGAGCTGGCCCTGCAGCACGAGCGCGACCGGGCTGGCCGCGGCGGAGCCGGGCAGGGAGGTGGCGAAGGCCTGCAGGCCGGCCTGGGTCGGGGCGGGGAAGGGCGGCGCGGTGAGGAGCGTGACGCTCGCCCCGCTGCTCGGGGTGATGACGGCGTGGACCTTCTGGCCCGGTTTCGCCGCCACGAGGTAGAAGTCCTTGTCCTGGCCCACGAGCTGGCCGCCGTAGGTGCCGGGCGCGATGGGGGCGGCGTTGGCGAACGCGTCGGGCGCGTCCGCGCCCAGGCCGGCGTCGTCCTCGAAGTCGAGGGCGCGGGATGCGCTGTGGAGCCGTGCCTGGCCGAGCCAGGACGCGCCCGCGTACGCCTCGCCCAGGATGAGCTCGGCGCGCAGCTCCGGCCGGTCCACCATGACGCGCAGGGCATGGACCGTGACCTCGCGGAAACCCAGCCCCTGGATCACGACCTGCTCGTCGCGGAAGAGGGTGAGCCCGGGGTCGAGGGTGAGCACGTCCGCGCAGCGCGAGATGCTCGCGCCGCCCTGGCTGAGCGGGAGCACGCCGCTCGCGCAGAGCGTGGTCCAGACCTCCGATTGCGGCGCGTCGGCCTCGGACGGGCCGGCTTCGACGATGCTCGTGGCGTCCGTGACCAGGGCCATGGCCGCCGTCGGGTCCGCGCTCACGCTCGCCTGCGCGATGCCGTCGAAGGCGCGCACGTCGAGGGCGATGGGGCCGGTGAGCGTGACCTCGCCCACGATGCTCCGCGCGTCCGCGCTGAGGTGCTGCGGGTGCGCGCCGTTGTCGGTGTGGCCGCCGTTGGCGTTCTCCTGCATGCCCTGGAGGCGGAGAGTCTCGCCCCCGGCGGTGAGGGTCCAGTCGAGGAACTTGGCCCCGACGCTGCCGCCTTCCGGCGCGGGCAGGGCCACGCCCCGGCTCGCCGCGTCCGCGACGATGGGGTTCACGGTGCGCAGGAGCAGGGCCTGGGCGCTGGCGCGCACCGCACCGCGGATGCAGGCGAAGGGCGCGGCCTGGCTGGCGGTCTTGCCGAGAAAGTCGGTGGCGGTGACGTGCAGCTGGTGGATGCCGCCGGGCAACGCGTCGCAGTCGATGCGCGTGCTCCACCGCGTCAGGTTGCCGCCCAGGCTGACGTTGCCCAGGTCGGGCAGGGCCTGCGCCGTGATGGCCCCGCTCGGCTGCGTGATGTCGGCGCTCCACGAGACGGACTGCACGAGGCAGTCGTCGCTGGCCACGGTCGTGACCGTCTTTTGGCCGACGATGCTCGCCATGCCGGGCACCGGGCTCGGGCCGCGGTCCACGCCGTTGTCGAAGATGTGCGCGACGTTCAGGGGCGCAGGCGCGCCGACCGTGGGTGCGTACTGGTCGTTGAGCTTGCTGAAGATGTCCTGGAGGATGAGCGGGAGCTGCGTCGCGTTCGGCACCCAGTAGGCGTGCTGCGCGTCGCTCGCCATGCCGTTCATGATGGCCAGTCCGGCGGGCGAGATGGCCGTGCCGACCGCGACCGTGTACAGGACGATGTTCGAATACGTCTTGGCGTAGCTCGCCTCGTACGACGGGTCGGCGTAGTAGATGGTCTGGTCGCCGTCGCTGATGACGATCATGATGTGCGTGGCGTTGGCGCGGGCCTTCTTCGAGTAGGGCGCGTTGGGCGCGGGCGAGGGCAGGCCGTTGTCGAGCTCGTACCGGCCGAGGCGCACGGCGCCGCCGAGGTTCGTCGCGCCGTCCGCGGTCAGGTTGTTCACGGCCCCGGCCGTGCTGTTGATGCCGGTGTGGTTGAAGCTCAGGCCCCGGTTGAGGTTGAAGAACGTGCTGAAGTCCACGAGCGCGGATTGGTCGCGCGTCTTGTTGAGCTGCGCCAGGAACAGGTTCGCCGCCTGCACCGCTGCCTGGAACTTCGTCTGCGTCGTGTTCGGCGCGGCCAGGTCGAGCATGCTGGCCGAGCGGTCGAAGACGATGGCCACGTCGCGCGGGATGAGCGTGGTCTGCGGGCAGGTCGCGTACACGCCGCCCAGGGCCGCCGCGGGCGGGGCGAGGAGGAGGAGCGGGACCAAGGCGGGCAGCACGACGAGGGCAGCGAGGGCCAGCCCGATGCGACGAGGCTCTGACGAGGCGGGACCCCTGCGCGCGGTTTGCATGCCCGCGCCAAGGCCAGGCCGGCAAGTGTGCGTTTGCAGCAAGCTTCCTGCATAAGGACACCCGGTGGGCCGCGCCTCGCCCGGCCATGCGTCCGCGCGCCATCGCACTCGCGCTCCTGCTCAGCAGCACGTCCTTCCTCGTCCTCGCCCCGCAGGTGAGCGCGGCGGGCAACGGCGACGACCTCGTCGTCGCGGCCGTGCAGCAGACCCCGGGCAACCCGTGCCAGCAGCAGGGCTTCCTCGGCGGCATGGCGGTGCAGGAGAACGGCGCGAACCTGACGCGGCTCTACGTCGCCGTCCAGGACAACCACACCGTCGGCATCGTGGGCACGAAGATGGTGAGCGGCCTGTTCCCGTGCGTGGGCAACATCACGATGAACACCGGCGGCCCCGGCTTCAACGCCCTGGGCTACGACGCCAGCGGCCTGCACGGCACCATCCGCTTCTGGGGCGCGCTCAACGCCACGAGCACCGTCAAGGGCTTCGACGCATCCGGCAACGTCGTGGTCACCTTCACGCACAACCAGCCCGGCACCATCAAGGGCCTGGCGGTGGAGACGCGCCAGGGGCACCTGTTCGTCGGCGTGCAGGGGCAAGGCACGATGGGCGAGTACAACGTGAGCAGCGCCGGCGTCGTGACCTACCTCGGCAATGTCCCGGTGCAGCAGGCCATCAACACCATCACGCCCTGGGCCGGCGCGCTCCTCCTCGCCGACTTCAGCTACACCGTGCGCAACATCCTGCCCGACGGCACGCCCTTGGGCATGGCCGCGAGCCCGGGCTGGAACTACACCGATCCCTGGTACCAGATCTACCGCGCCTCCTACGATTTCTCCCACATGGCCTACGACGCCGCGACCTTCGCGAGCAGCGCCAAGGGCGCGCTCTGGATCGGCCACACGGTCAACTACCCGGTGTGCGTCCTGCAGTGCAACCCGACCATCGTCTGCATCCTGTTCGAGGGCACGACGTGCCTGCAG
>JAIVGT010000239.1 GCA_020201485.1 Halobacteriales archaeon | reverse complement strand
ATGCGCGCCTCCGCCGGCTTCAGCGTGCCCTTGAGGAGCGTGAGGTAGCGCACGGGCGGCTCCGCGCCTTCCGCCAGGCTGGGCTCCTCGATGCGCTTCACCTCGAGGTCGAGCGGGCCCAGGGCCAGGTTGAGCTCCTTGACGTGCTCCTCCCAGTCCTTGCCCAGGCGCTGCTTCAGCTCCCAGTCGCGCGCGCCCGGCCGCCGCCCGCGCTTGAACAGCAGGAGGTGGGCCGCCTTGCGCACCTTCTCGTCCTTCGCCGTGAGCACGGGCAGGACCAGCTCCGGGGCCGGGCCCGCGCTCGGCTCCTTCGTCGAGCGCCTTCCCGGCTCGCTCCCCGCGGGCGCTCGCCCGGGCTTCCCGCGCTTGCTCACGCGGGCACCACCAGGGGCAGGCTGACGCCCTCGCCCGGCGGCTCGCGCTCGCCCTTCGCGCGCAGGGTCATGCTGCCCTCGCTCCGCTGCAGCGCGGCGTAGCCGTACGTGATGAGATAGCTCGTGGCGTAGGCACGCTTCACGCGCTCGGTGTAGGTCGGGGCGTGGATGAACTCGGCGTAGCCGACCTCGCCGCGCTCCTGCAGCTCGTCGCGCAGCTTGCCCACGCTCGCCGTGAAGCCGTCGCGGGGCACGATGCCCTTGGCGAGCAGGTCGTCCAGGCTGAGCTGCTCCATGGCCGGTGCCTGCGCCTTGGGCCGCTCCCGGTGGCGGAGCTCGATGGGCTCCAATTCCTGCCAGTACGCCATGGCCTCCTCGAGCGCGCTGGCCGTGAGCTGCTCCAGCTCCACCGCCGGGTGCCAGCATTGCAGGAGCAGGCCGCCGAGCTTCGCCGCGTTGAAGCTCTTCAGCTTCTCCACCATGGCCTCGGGGTCGGCGTGGAAGAGCTGGGCTTGGTAGCGCAGGCGCGCCTCCTGCATCTTCACCACGCGGCTCAGGCTGTTCAGGGTCCGGGCGTCGAGGGTGAGGTCGTCGATGCTGTCCCAGGCCCCGAAGAACCGGTCGGCCGTGCCCAGGGCCTCGCTCACGTCCATGTGGAACGGGTTGAGCCGGCGCTCCTCCATGGCGCGGGCCGTGCGGATGATGTCGTGCAACTCCCGGCGCCCTTCGGCCGCCGTCGGCTTGCGCGCCTTCTTCGTCTCGGCCTCGGCCGGGCTCATGCGACGGCGAGCCTCCCGACCTTGCTCCCGGCCCCTGCGTTCTGGACGACGATGACCTCGCTGCCCTCGGGGGCGAACACCGGCGCGGGCGTGATGGCGACGTACTGCACGCCCTGGGAGCGGAGCTGGGACGCGCTGCGCACGATGAGGTTCGTGATGAGCTCGCGGTTGTGCGGGTCCATGTGGACGTCGAACTCGTCCACGGCGCGGAACGGGCTGGCGATGCGCTGCTGCAGGGCGAGGAGGAACGCCATGAGGGCCACGCTGCGCTCCCCGCCGCTCTGGGCGAAGGTCTCCAGGGCGATGGGCTCCTGGCCCTTGAACCCGGCGAGGATCTCCAATCCGGCGCGCTCGATGTCGCTGCTGTTCAGCAGGCGGGCCAGGCCCTTCGCGCCCGCCTCGTCGAGCAGGCCCTGGAAATCCGCGCTGATGCGCTCCAGCTCCGCGCCGAGCACCTCGCGCCACTTCGCGATGCGCAGGTCGAGGTCGGCGCGCAGGGCCTGCTTGTTGCGCTGCAGTTCCTCGGCGCGCTCCTGGATGCCCTTGAGCGACTGCTGGTGCTGCGTGTACACCTTCTCCACCTCGTCGCTGAGGTGGGCCAGGGGCTTGAGCAGGTCGCGCACCTTGTTGAGCTCCGCCTGGACTTCGCCGGCCTTGCGCGGCTCGACGCGGGGCCCGACCTTGAGGCTGGCCGCGACGAGCTCCTCCAGCTCCGCCTTCTCGCTGTCCAGCTCGCCTTCGAGCCGCTCGGATTCCTCGAGGAGGAGCTTGCGCTTGAAGCGCAGCACCTCGCCGTCGATGCGGGCCTCGATGCTGCGCTCGCGCGCGTCGTCGCTCCCCGCTTCGAGCTGCTGCAGGTCCACGCCGCGCTCGGCGAGCTTCGCCTTGACCTCGCGCAGCTTCGCCGTGGCCTCGCCGCTGAGCTGCCCGGCCTCGCTCGCCAGCTCCGGGGCCTTGCGCGCGCGCTCCGCCCACGCCAGCGATTCGGTGAGGCGGGCGTCGTCGCGGTGGAGCTTCAGCAATTCCTCGCGGAGCGCGCGCAGCGTGCGCAGCTGCTCCGACAGCGTCTTCTCGCTCGTCTTGCGCGTGGCGTCCACGCCGTCGAGCTGGACCTCGATGCCGGCGATGTCCGCCTGCGCCTTGCTCAGGCGCTCCTGCAGCTTCTGCACGGAGGACTCGCGGCGCGCGACCTGGGCCCAGGCCTGCTCCGCTTCGAGGCGGGCGAGCTGCTGCTCCAGCTCGCGCTTCTGCTGCCAGCGCTGGTACTCGCGCTCCCAGTACTGGTAGGTCTCCTGGCTGCTGGCGAGGAGCGCGTTCAGCGTGCGCTCCTCGTCGCTCGCCTTGCGCAGCCGGCCCAGCGCATCCACGACCTCGCCGCGGTAGCCCTGGAAGCCCAGGGCCTCCTCGAACATGCGCAGCTTCTCCTGAGGGCTCACGGCGGCGAAGCGCACCACCATGAGCTGGTGCATGATGATGAGCAGGTTGTCCGGGTTGATGCCGGCCCGGCGCATCGCGTCGGTGATGTCCTGCTTCGGCACCGGCTTGCCGTCGAGCAGGTAGTGGTAGTCCCCGCTCCGCCGCAGGACGCGTTGGAGGAGCACGGTCTCGCCGCGCGCCTCGGGGAAGAGCTTCTTGTCGCCGACCTTGTTGTCCATGACGAGGCCGACGCGGGCCTCGTCCTTGCCCCAGCGGATGAGGTCCACGAGCTTGCGCGCGCGCTCCGTGTGGCTCTGGCCGAGGCAGAGCGCGACCGCGTGCAGGATGGTGCTCTTGCCCGAGCCGTTCGGGCCGATGATGACGTTCAGGCCGGGCTGGAGGGGGACGAGCGCGTGCTCGTAGCTCATGAAGTCCTCCAGCTCCACGCTGCGGATCAAGCAGCGGCGCTAGGCGGGGCCCTGCAATAAGGGTTGCCTGGCCCGCCACCCTGGCTTCGCCTGGGGGTCAAGCGTCGGGCTCGCGCGCCGCCTCGCCTGGGCGGCCCTTCGCCGCCTCCTTGGCCGCCTTCGCCGCGCGCAGGTCGCCCGGCAGCGGCCGGTCGTCCGGCATGCCGGGCGTGTGCAGCTCGGCGCGCTCCAGGTCGTCCAGCTCGCGCATCTCGCTGTTCACGTGGCGGCGCGCCTCGGCCTCGGTCAGGCCCTGCGCCTTCGCCGCGCGCATGTGCTCCTCGCGGTCCAGCTCGTGCAGCTTGCGCAGTTCGCGGGGAAGGTCGTCCGCCATGGCCCAGGCATGGGCCGGGGGCGGGGAAAGCCCTTGCGGCGCGGATGCGGCCAGGGGCCGGGTCGCTGCTCGGCTTCCGGGTGCGGTCAGGCCTTCCCCGAGCCCAGCCAGGCCTCGTATCGCTCCAGGAACTGCTCCTGCTCCGGGCTCTCCACCGCCGCGGGCTGCCGGGCGCGCAGGTGGTTGATGGCCTGCGTCGCGCCCATGCGGCGGTGGCGCATGAGCCAGCCGGCGAGGACGGTGCCGGTCCTGCCCTTGCCCGCCAAGCAATGCACGAGGACGTGCCCGCCCGCGGCGCGCTGCTCCTCGACCCAACCCACGAGCATCTCCATCTCGCGCACGTCGCGCGGCGGCATCATGCCCGGGAGGGGGTGGAGCTTGCGCGCCCAGCCGTTGCGCGGCACCTGCGGCTCGGGCGTGAGGCTGAGGATGGCGGTCACGCCCTGCTGCTCCAGGAGCGCGACGTGCTCCGCCGGGGCGATGCCCGTGGCGAAGCCGATGCCCGCCCCGCCGGCGAGGCGGCTCGTCACGGGCCAGTAGGGGAGCCAGGCGTGCTCGCGGTGCGGGGTGCGCTGCACGCGCCCCCTCACGCGGCGCGGAGCATGAGGCTTTCGCATCGGTCCTTCAGCCGCAGAAGGTCGTGCTCATGCTGTCGCTCACCGTCGCCGTGATGAGGGAGTGGCCCGTGTAGCCGACGAGGAACCCGTCGGCCTCGGCGAAGCCGCTCAGCTCGATGCCCACGCAGTCGCCCACGGCCAGGGGCCAGGGCCCGGGGTTGAGGTTGAAGGTGTCCGTGCTCGTGCAGCTGTTCGCGGGCACGGTCCAGGAGCAGGCGTCGATGCGGAAGCCCACGCCGTAGCCGAAGCCGGGCGGGGTGAACTGGATGAACGCGCTCGCCGCGTGCTGCGCCGCGCCCGGCACGAACGCCGTGCTGTGCCCGCTCACCGTCCACGTGAAGGGCGCGTCGCAGGAGACGTGCCCGGGGTCGATGCGGTGGCATTGGATGTCGAGGCTCATGGCGGCGGTGACGCACAGCACCGCGTCCACGTCGGCCAGGCATTTCGTCGAGGATTGCGCCTGGGCCGCGGCCTGGACCGGCAGCGGGATGGCGAGGAGGGCGACGAGGAGGACGAGGGCGGTGCGGAGCATCACGCCGGCCCAGCCCGTCGGGCTTCACATGGTTTCTCTGGGTGCCTTGGCCGCTTCCCCGTCAGTAGGGCAGCTCCTGGTCCACGTTCAGGCCCACGACCTGGCACAGGATGGGCACGATGAAGAAGTACGAGTAGAAGGTGGAGTCGGGCAGGAGGTCCGCGCCGCCGAGCACGCTCAGGTCCACGCGCGGCTGGGCGTAGGGGCCGTAGATGCCGCAGTTGAAGTGGATGATGCCGGGCTCGTTCCAGTCGATGCCGGTCTCGTCGCCCATGTCGCCGCTCGTGATGGTCGCGCCCGCCAGGGGCGAGGCGAGGGGGAGGAGCAGGGCGCTGGCGACGAGGACGGGCAGACGCAGGGCAGCCATGGCCGGGAACCCGAGGGCCCATCGCCCTCCAGGCTCAAGAAGCCGCGTCGTCACTCCGTCTGCGGGATCTCCTTCATCGCGGTGGCGAACTCCTTCGCGAACCGCTTCTTCGCCAGGTACTCCCCGAACTTCCCTTCCCGCACCTTGTCCTGCACCTTCTCCAATTCGGCGCGCTGCGCGTAGTGGTCGTGCGTCTTCGCCTTGCTCAGCAGGACGCGCGGGTCGCCCTCAAGGAACTTGTCCACGCCCTCGCTGCCCTTGCAGAGCGCGCACTTGCAGCTCAGCTTCTCGCCGTAGGTGTCCTGGTACTCCTTGAGCTTCATGACGCCCCAGTTCGCCGGCTCCCAGAAGTTGATGCGCTCGCGCGTCACGGGCACGGGGGGCGGAGGGACGACCCAGCGCGAGAAGGAGTCGATGCCGAACAGGGGCAGGGTCATGCCCCAGCCCATGTGCAGGCGCTTGCCCGCCCAGCGCGCCTTCGGCGGGGCCTGGAACGCATGGACCCAGAGCGTGGGGTTCTTGCGCTTCACGTTCTCGATGGCGCGCAGCGTGTAGTAGGGGAACTGGCCCTGCAGGTCGAGCATGATGCCGGGCGCGCCGCGGTCCACGAGCATCTTGATGGCGCGCTCCGCCTCCTGCGGCCGCTCGTAAGGCGTGACGACGGGCAGCAGGGGCTTGTCCCCGCCGCGCTCCTTGAGCCAGCGCTTCGCCTCGGCGTAGTCGGCGATGAGGTCCTCCGTCGGGCTCACCGCCCCGTGCTGGACGAGGATGGCGTCCTGCTCCGTGAGCCACTGCAGGTCGAGGAGGGTGCGGAGCTGCTGGCTGTCCTCGATGGCCGCCTCGCCGCGCATGACGAGGAACAGCATGCTGGCCCGCGCCCCGGCCAGGCGCTGGTCGCCCTGCACGTTCTTGGCGAAGGCTTGGAGCTTGCCTTCCGTGCCGAGCAGCTCCTTGAGCTTGTCCGGGCCCATGAGCTTCGCGCTCACGGCCAGCTCCTGGCCGCTGAACGCGTCCTTCTGCTGGACGTTGCGCGCGGCGCTCGCCTCGCTGCCGGTCGGGATGCGGTTCGGCAGCTCGAGCTTCGCCTTGCCCAGGGTGAGCGTGCCGGCCGTGGCCGCGGTCGTGCTGTCGAGGCCGCGGTTCTTGAGCTCCATCGGCCCGCGCCACGCGGCCCGGGCCCTTGAAGGCTTGGGCGGCCGCGATAGCCTCTAATAGGCCAAGGTGCTTGGCGCACCCCCCGAGGCGAGACCGCATGGAGCTCCGCATCACCGCGTTCAAGGGCAGCCCCTGGCAAGCCGGCAACACGCACGAAGCGGTGGTCGAGGTCCGGGGCCGCAACGCCCAGCCGGACAAGCTGCTCGGCGCCCACCTCGTGTTCAAGACGGAGACCGGCCGCGTCATCCGCGGCAAGGTCGTGAAGCGCCACGGCCACGACGCCGGCAACAAGCTCGTCGCCCGCTTCCACAAGGGCCTGCCCGGGCAGGCCATCGGCCAGACGGTCGAGGTGCGCGAGGCGAAGGCGCACAAGGTGGAGAAGCGCGCCGCGGTGAAGCCGGCGAAGGTCGCGCCCGTTGCCCGGGCGGCGAAGGCCAAGGCCGCGCCGAAGCTCAAGGTCACGCAGAAGGCCACGGGCAAGCTCACCGTGAGCGGCACGCAGTTCGACGCGCCGGGCCCGGAAGCCCCGAACCTCGCCAACGAGTGGGTCGAGCTCACGAACGGCGGCACCGAGGCGCAGGACCTCACCGGCTGGTCGGTGAAGGACGAGAAGAACCACGTCTACAAGTTCCCCGCCGGCTTCACGCTCCAGCCCGGCAAGTCCGTGAAGGTGCGCACCGGCATCGGCACCGACGGCAGCACCGACCTGTACTGGGG
>JAIVGT010000044.1 GCA_020201485.1 Halobacteriales archaeon | reverse complement strand
GTGCTGTGCTGCATGGCACCGGCGTCCCTGCCCACCCCTACGCCTTCGCCATCGAGGCGGACGAGACGATGGGCGAATGGGTCGCGTGGCTGCTCACCTGAGTCCAGGGAGGGGCGCGCTGCCGTGCTCCGGCCAGCCAGAAACGCTTAAGTGCGCCGCCCGGTTTCCCAGCCCACGTCAGCCCCGTAGTGTAGCGGCCAATCATCCGGGACTCTGGATCCTGGGACTCAGGTTCGAATCCTGACGGGGCTATTCCTCTCCTTGCGCATCGCCACTCCCCAGGCAAGGGCTAAGACCCCTCGCGGGCGTGGCCGCGGCATGCGCGCGCTCGCCTTGGGATTCGCCCTCCTCCTGCTCGCCCCCATCGCCCTCGCCCTGCCCGCGCCCCGCCCGGCGGCCGCGACGTGGGACGTCGAGGTCGGCCCGCCCAGCCTGCCCTTCCAGTCCCTGGGCTTCACCCCGTCCGTCGTGCAGGCCGCGCCCGGTGACACCATCGTGTTCCACTTCCACGGCTCGCACACGGCCACCACCGGGCTCGATGTAGGCACGGAAGCGGCAGAAGGCTCGGCCCCGGCGGAGCTGCATCTCAACGCCTTCGACAGCGGCACGGTGGGCGCGGGCAACACGTTCCGCGTCACGCTCACCGAGCCCGGCGCGTACCTCTACTACTGCAAGCTGGGCAACCACCGCAACATGGGCATGCGCGCCCTCATCCTCGTGAACGGCTGACATCACGGCATGGGCGGCAGGGGGATGTAGCCGCCCGCCGGGAAGCCGTCGCAGTCCCAGCCGAAGCCGCCGTCGAACTGCCGCCAGTACGTGCCCTCGGCCGCGGCCGGGTTGCTGTACGTGTCGCCCGCGCCGCAGTCCACGAGCACGCCCAGGCCGCGGATGCCGGCGCCCTGCGTGCGCAGCAGGACGCTCGCCCCCGGGTCCGTCACCGCGGTGTAGGCGTCGCTGCCGCCGAGGTCGAAGAGCATGGCGAAGAGCGTGCCGTTCCCCCCGTACACCCCGGGCGAGGAGCCGCTCCCGCCCTGCGCCCACTGCTCGCCGTCGCCGTGCTTCACCGCGAGGTAGGCATCGTCCCCGGCCGCGTCCACGAACAGGCTCTGTGTGCCCTTGCCCGAGCCCTGCGCGTACTGGATGTCGTCCCACTGCTCCGCCGCGTACAGGTCGTCGCCGGCCAAGTCGAGGAGGAGCGTGGGCGCGCCGATGGCCGCGCTCTGCACGTGCTGCTCCGCGTTGCTCACGGCCAGGTAGCGGTCGTTCCCGGCCAGGTCCACCAGCTCGCCCGAGCCCCCGGCTTCCGCGCTCCCCTGCACGTTCTGCCATGCGCCGAACGGCGTGCAGCCGCCGTTGCACCAGGCGAAGGCGTCGTACACGTCGTCGCCGCCCGCCTCGTAGAGCAGCCCGTCCTCGGCCTGGACCGCTTGCACGCTGAGCGGGCCGCTCCGCAGTACCGCGGTGTACGTGTCGTCGCCGCCCATGTCGAACAGGTCGCCGATGCTCGCCTGCGCCGATTGCCACACGTTCGCCGGCCCGGAGACCTCGATGCGGTACGTGTCCGCCTCGCGGCCCAGGTCGAAGAGCATGCCGATGCCGCCCGCCTGGGCGCGCTGCTGGCTGTAGTTCGCGCTGCCCTCGTGCGCCACGGTGGTCATCACGTCCTCGTAGGCATCGCTCCCGCCTTCGTCCACGAGCAGGCCGAAGGCGTAGAAGCCGGTCGTGCCCCCGCTCCCCTGGGCGGCGTGGTACGCCAGGCCCGCCTCGTGGCTCACGGCGAGGTAGCGGTCGTTGCCCTGCAGGTCGAGAAGCATGCCGACGCCGAAGAACTGGCCCGAGCCCTGGACCGCTTGATGCTCCCACGGCCCGAACGTGCCTTCGTGGTCGTACACGTCGTCCCCAGCGCGGTCGATGGCCACGCCGGCGCTGATGCCGTCGCCGCACATGCCGAGGCGCGGGTCGGCCGGGTCGGGAAGGACGTAGTTCGTCTCGTGGTGCGGGTTGCCGAGGGGGTCCACGCTGTCCGTGTAGTAGTAGCAGGGCGAGGTCGGATACCCGCCGCCGGCCGTGCCCGTGTACACGTCGTCCCCGCCCAGGTCGATGGTGAGCAGGTTCGCGCGCGGGTTCACCAGGGGCAGGCCGAGCGTGTTGCCCGTGTACGTGTTCGCCCCCGCGTCGCCGATGAGGACGAGGTCGTACGGGTCGCGGAAGGCGAACGCGCCGTCCGAGCGCGACGGCCCGAGGCCGGGCGCGCGCAGGGCTTGCGCGACCGCATCCACGCCGTCGGCGATGCGCAGCGCGCTGCCCGCGAGGAGGGACGCGTCCGCCGGGCTGGCCTCCACCGTGCCGGCGTGGAGCGAGCGCGCGAGCACCGCCTGCTGGATGGGCACGTGCGCGGCGAGGTCCTCGAGGAGGAGCGCTGCGCTGCCGGCGAGGCGCGGGTCGAGGCGCGCCGCCTGGGCCTGCATCGCGTGGAGCTGCGCGTCGCTCACCGACGGCCATCCGTAGGCGGCATACGCATCCACCACGGCCTCGGCGAGCCCGGGCGCGAGGAGCTGGGGCAGGGGAGCCGCGCGCGCGAGGGCGGCATCGCTGCCGTGCGACCAGGCGAAGCGCGCGTCGTCCACGAGCTTGCCCGAGCCCGGCGGGGCATACCGCTCGGCGAGTCCGCGGGCCTGCGCGCGCAGCTCCTCGGCGTGGCTCGGCCCGAGGGGCGCGAGCGCCAGGGCTGCCGGCGCTAGGAGAGCCAGGCTGAGCAGCAGGGCCAGCGGTCGGGGCACGCGCGCGGACGCGCCAGGAGGCTATTTAGCAGGCTTCTTCAGAGCGTGCGCGCGAGGCGGGACCCGGCGCGGTCGTCTCAACCCTCGTCGAGGCCGAGGGCGACGCTCGTATGGTCCGGGGCGCTCCACTGCGTGCCGTCAGCGCCGCGGGGAGCGCTGTACGCGTCCGCGCCGCCGAGGTCGACGAAGAGGGCCGTGGAGCGATCGAGCCCCGCCGCCCGGCCGTCGAACGCCGCATCCATCCTGCCGCCGACGTCGAGCGCGCTCCCGCCGCGCACGGCCACGTCGCGGAACGCGTCCGCGCCCATGGCGTAGGCGTCGTCGCCGCCTGCGTCGAGCAGCGCGCCCCGCGCCAGCGTGCTCGCCCAGCCTTTCGCCAGCGTGGAGCTGCGCAGCGCGCCGTTCACGAGGGCCGCCGTCCCGCGATCCGCGTCCGCCACCACGGCGGCGCGGAGCGAGGCCGAGGCGCGCGCGTCGAGCGATTGCGCCTCGGTGCCGAGGAGCGCCGCTCCGGCTGCCTGGTCCGTCGCCGCGCCCTGCCCGAGGACGCTCGCCTCCGATGGACCGAGGACGACGATGGCGCTCGCCGAGCCCGCCGACCCGGGCGCGGCCGCGCGGAACGCCGCAGCGAACGCGTGGAGCGCGCTGGATGCGGTCTGCGCCGCGAGGCCCGGGTCCATGCCGAGCGCGACGCTGGCGAAGCCGGCCGCGGCGCTCGACGCCTCGGCGAGCGCTGCCGCATCGAGGGCTGCGAAGCCGTCGGGCACGGTGCGCGCCACGCACGCCGCCAGGCCGCTGGGGCCCGGGCATGCCGTTCCGCGCGCGAGGGCATCCGCGAACGCGCCGTCGAACGCGGCGCTCACGTCGGGCGCGCCCAGCGCGGTGCCGCGCTGGAACGCAGCGTCGTCGGGAGCCGTGCTCGCCGCCACGTCCAGCGCGTCCGCCTGCGACGGGCCGAGGCTTCCCGCCAGCGCGGCCACCGCAGGGCTCGCCGCGCTCGTGAGCTCCCACGCGTCCCGGCCGTCGCCTGCGTCCTGCAGCACGCCGCCCGCGAGGACGTCGGTCGCAGAGCCCTGCCCCGCCGCCGCGGCCGTCGTGCTCCCCGCGACCATGGCGACCGAGGACGGTGCGGTGTCGGGCGCGACCACGCCCGCCAGCCCGGACGCGTCCTCCCCGCGGAACGCTGCCTGCAGCGCGAGGCCGAGCGCGTGCGCGACGGAGCCTGCGAGCACGGCGTGCGTGGTGGGCGCCTCGTCGCCGAGGCGCGCGCGCAGCCGCACCGTTTCCGCGATGCTGCCCGCGCCCGGGAGGCCGAGCGCCTGCCCGAACAGCAGCGTCCGCGCCTCGCCCAGCACACGGTCCACGTCGCTCCCCCCGTCGTCGAGCAACGCGCCCTGGCCCTCCTGGAACCCCGTGCCTTGCCCAGCCGCGTCCCCGCGCACGTCGCCCAAGCGCGCCGACGTCGCGCCCAGGCTCGCCGCTCCGAGGCCGAGGGTGAGTTGGACGGAGGGCACGCTCCCGAGGTCGTCGCGGACGTCGAGGGACAGCGACGCGCCCTGGGCCAAGCCCACCGGCTCGGCGACGCCGAGCACCGTGTTCGCGTCGTCGCCCTGCGCGTCGCCCAGCGCCGCGGTGCTCGCGCGCTCCGCGTAGCCTTGGCCGTGGGCGACGACGTCCGCGTCTCCGACCGCGGCCTGCGCGTCCAGCGTGCCGGACGGGAGGGCGCGCGACACGGCCACGCCCGGGCACGCATCGAAGCGCGCGCCTGCACCGAGCGCCGGGCTCAGGTCGAGCGCCGCGCAATCCAGGGGAAGCGCGATGGCGAGGGACGCGGCGAAGCTGCCGGCGACCGCCGCCGCGACGGGCGCGGCGAGGCCGGTGAGGTCGCGCGCGTCCGAGCCGGAGAGGTCGTGCAGGGAGCCCACGCCGCCGATGGTCGCCCAGCCCTGCCCCTGCGCCTCGGCGCGCGTCGGGCCGGCCTCGATGGATTGCCCGGGGCCCGCGGGTGCGACGGCGAGCGCCGCGCCGTGCAGCACGTAGCGGTCGTTCCCGTCGCGCTCCACGAGCTGCGCCGTGCCCCCCTCCGTCATCGCCTGCCCGGACGCGTGCACGACGGCGCCCGGCCGCGCGCCGGCATCGGCCACGGCCATCGCGACCGCCGCCACGGCGTACGCGTCGTTCCCGCCCGTGTCGAGGAGGACGGCGTAGCCGGAGTCGCTCCAGGCCTGGCCGCGCGCCGTGAGGTTCACGTCCGCCCCGTCCGCGAGCTGCAGGGCCGCGACGAGGTATGCGTCGTCCCCCCCGCCGCCGAGGAGGAACGCGCGGCTCACGCGGTCCGCGGCCGCCTGGCCCTGGATGATGGGCACCGCGCCGCCCGTGCTGCCGAGCACGAAGGCGTCGCCGCCGTCGCCGTGCACGAGCGCGCCCAGGCTGAGCGACGCGCCTTCCTGGCCGAAGCCGCCGTAGCCTGCGCCCTGCGCGACGGTCTCCGCGGCCCACACGTTGCGGCCCGCGTTGTCCACGAGCAGGCCATACCCCGGGGCGACGATGCCCTCGCCCTGGTCGTACAGGACACGCGCCACGCCCGCGCCTTGCGCCAACGCGCCGGCGATGTAGCGGTCGTCGCCGCCGGTGTCGAGCAGGACGCCGATGCCGCCGAAGCCCACGCCCTGCCCGAAGGTGGCGACGGCGTAGCGGTCGTTGCCGCCCTGGTCCCACAGCAGGCCGATGCCGCCGAGCGCGCCCGCGCCCTGGGCCAGCGTCCCCGAGGTGTACGTGTCGTTCCCGCCGCCGTCCACGAGCAGCGCCAGGCCGCTCAGCGCGCCCCCCGCGCCCTGGCCGTACGTATCGTCGCCGCACAGGTCGAGCACGACGCGCACCTGCTGCGGTCCGGCGGACCCTGCGCCGTCGTAGCGGTCGTTTCCGCTCGTGTCCACGAGGACCATGGCCGACTCGCGGTGCACCGCGTCCGTGCCGGCGTCGTCCACCACGAAGTCCGCCTGCCCGTCGCCGTCGAGGTCGCGGGCGAAGCTGCCGATGCCCAGAGGCCCGCACCCCGGCGCGACGCGGAGCCCGAGCAACGCTGCCTCCAGCGCTTGCACCGCGCGCGCCACGCGCAACGCCGCCGGGGCGGTGGCGCGCACGTCCGAGCCACCGGGCAGCGGCGCGTGGGTCAAGGCCAGCGCCCCGGCCACGTCGCCGGGCTGCCCGGGCAGCGCGCCGTCGGCGGGGCGCAGCGTCGCCCGCGCGGCCAGCAACGCGGCCGTGGTCTCGGCGAGCGCGCCGTCGAGCGTCGGCGAAGCGGGGCCGGCGACCGGGATCGGCAAGCCCGCCGCGCGCAGCACCGCCACCAGCGCCTGCGCCGCATCCGCGTACGCGTCCGCGGCCGCCGGAAGCGGGAGGGCAGCATCGGCCAGGGCCGCGCGCGCCCGCGCGACGAGCTGCTGCTCCGGGCTGGCCGGCAACGCGAGCGCGGGTGCGGCGAGGAGCAGGGCCAAGGCCAGCGCGGCGAGCCGCGGCGGCCTGGCGTGGACTGGCGGCATGGGCTTCTCGCCGCTCGGAGCCCCAGGGCGCTCCTAAAGCATGTCCTGCGGAGCCTCGTCGGGTCCGCGGACCGGGCTCACAGCACGCCCCGTCGCGAACGTCCCCCGGCCCGCGCCGCGCCTTCAAGTGGGGGCAGCGCGTACCGAGCCTGCCCTGGTCGGCTGGCCCGCTGAGCACCTGCGATGAAGATGGGGTCCGTACCGGGGCTACATGTCCACCTCGCGGCTTGCGCCGGCCCGGCAGCGATGGCGCAGGGACGACCCCGCGGCCACTAGGCGCGGCGCAATGCCTCGACCGCGGGCGTCACGCTCTGCCCCGGCTTCGGCCCGCCGAGGAGGACGAGCACCTCGTCCTTCCACGCGGCCACGCCCAGCCCGTGCCGGGCCGTGGGCATGTCGGGCAGGTGCTGCCACGCCCCGCGCGCTTCGTCGTAGGCGTCCACGTC
>JAIVGT010000397.1 GCA_020201485.1 Halobacteriales archaeon | reverse complement strand
ACGTCGCGGGCATCGCGCGGCGCGCGCGCGAGCAGGGGGCGCTGTGCGTCGTGGATGGCGCGCAGGCGGCGGGACACATGCCCGTGGACGTGCGCGCGCTCAGCTGCGACGCGTACGCGGCGAGCGGGCACAAGGGCCTGCTCGGCCCGATGGGCACCGGCGTGCTCGGCGCGCGGCCGGAGGTCCTCAGCGCGCTCGCACCTGCCGAGCTGGGCGGTGGAACGATCCTCGACGTCGCGGAGCAGGCGTTCACGTTGCGCCCCGGCCCGCGCGCGTTCGAGGGCGGCACGCCCGACGTCGCCGGCGTGCTCGGCCTCGCGGAAGGCGCGCGGCTCATCGCCACCATCGCGCCCGCACGCGTCCAGGCGCACGAGCGCGGGCTCGCGCAGCGCTTGCGCGCCGGCCTGCGCGCCTTGGGCGCGGAGGTGCTCGGGCCGGAGGACGGGCTGAGCGTGGTGAGCTTCAACCTGCCCGGCTGGCCGGCGCACGACCTCGCGCTCGCCCTGGACCAAGAGGCCATCGCCGTGCGCAGCGGGCACCACTGCGCCCTGCCCCTGGCGCGCTGGCTCGGCACGCTGGAGCCGCACGGGGGGACGGTGCGCGCCAGCTTCCACTACTACAACATCGCGGAGGACGTGGACCGCCTGCTGGCCGCGCTGGGCAAGCTCGCATGAGCCCGCGCGTCCTGCCCGAGGAGGAGGCGCAGGCCTGGGTCCGGCGCGCGCTCGCCGCCGGCCCGCGCACGACGCGCGACCTCGACGAGCAGGCGCGGGGCGAAGGCGTGACGTGCCCGGACGGAACGGCGCGCTTCCTCGCCCGGCTCCACCGGCGAGGCATCGTGGCCGGCGAGCTCGCCGTCGCGGAGCGCACGTGGCGCTGGTGGTTGCCCTAGGCCACGCCCAGCGCTTGGGCGATGCGCTCCGTGGCCTGCGAGGCCTCATCCTCGCGCGTCGTCTTGAGCAGGAGCTTGCCCGTCGCGAAGACCGTGACGTCGCACCCGCTGCGCGCGAGGAGCACGACGCCGGCGTTGCGCAGCACCTCGATGCCCGCGTCCCGCAGCTTCGTCTCGGCCTGCGCCAGCGTCAGGGCCAGCGGCTTGCGCGGCCGCGCCTCGAAGCCCGCGCTCGTGGCGCAGGGGCGCACGGTGTAATAGTGCTCCTCGAGGCGCATCGGGCAGCCGACCCCGCCCGTGCCCTTAAGCCTTCGCCTCAGGCGAGCGTGCAGCGCACGTGCTGGAGCAGGCCAGGCAGGGCGTTGACCACGGGCACGCCGCGGATGGAGTGCACGATGCACGTGCCCGTTCCCCCGGTGGCGATGGGGGTGGGCGGGATGCTGCAGTCCGGGAGGTTCTCGCAGCCCATGGCCACGTTGCCGCAGTTCGCCTCGGCGGACACGGCCAGGCCCTGGACCTCGAGGGACAGCGATTGCCCAGCGTGGCAGACGAAGGTGCACACCTCGACGCCGCCGTTCAGCAGCCGCGGGCCTTCCATCGCGCAGTCGTATGCGTCGGCGCCGGCGAAGCCGGGAACGCCGAGGAGCGAGGCTGCGACGCAGGCCAGGGCGATGGGCGCGCGCATGCTCTGCACATCCGGAGCGGGCTTCTTCTACTTTCCCTGCGGCATCACGCAAGATGGACGAAGCTGGCAACGCTCGGCACCGGGCCCTGCTCCGTCGCGCCGTTCACGAAGACCATGTAGGTGCCCGGCGGGGCGACGTCGCTGTCCGGGGGCGCCCGTAGCACGATGTCGGTGCCGCTCTGCGACAGGACGTCGAGGCGCACGCCGCGCTGTCCGGAGTCGAAGCCGTGCGTCGTCGCGCCGGGGTGCATGAGGACCACGTCGTGCAATCCCGTCGGCAGCTGGGCGCGGACGTGGAACGTCTGCCCGT
>JAIVGT010000238.1 GCA_020201485.1 Halobacteriales archaeon | reverse complement strand
GATTGGGCCTGCCAGATGGCCATGAAGTCCGCTCCCGGGGGAGCGGGGACCGAGGCCGCGCTATATGAATCCTTGGTCCCTGGGCACGCGGGGGACAGGCAGGACAAGCGGGACCTGGCGCGCCCCCCGACGACAAGGCTGAGCCCCTGGGTGGGCTCTTGCTCGCCTGCCCCGCGGCAACCTCGGGCCGTTCGGGAACCCCGCACAGGGAACGGAACCACGGACCGCGATACTTTGAAATAGCATCGGTGACACAGACCGCACCACGCAGCGGGGAGACGGCGACCACCGGTGCATGGTCGCCAGGAACGGCTCCGGCGATGCGTCGAATCGGGTGCGGTGCGGACATGATGCGCAATCCTCGGGTGCAGAAGGAACAGCCGACGTACGCGACGGAGATCATCACCGTCGAGGACCTCTCGCAGGCCATCCAGGAGCGCATCGGCCTGATTCCCGACGAGTCGGACCGCGACGCCGAGTTCGTCATGGACATCTTCGGCTTCAACGACCGCATCATCGACAACGTCCTCGAGCCCGAGGACCGCCAGCTGTTCTACATCCTCGAGGAGGAGGGCCTGCTGACGACGGAGCGCGAGGAGACGACGCTCTACGACGGCCGCGAGTGGCGCACCCACTACTGGCTCTTCCGCAAGGACCGCATCCTGGGCGCGGCGCAGCAGCACCGGGCGAAGGCCGCGGAGAAGGCCGAGGACCTCGGTGGCATCTACGCCGACCTGCCCGAGGACGTCTGGGCGACGCGCGCGCGGCTCTGAGGCGCGTGGAGGCCGAGCCCTTGCCCGCGACGGGCGAGGCCGGAACGCGCAGCCGCTGCTTCGCCGCCGCGGTCCCGCCGCGGTCCCGCGTAGTTTCGGGTTTTCGTTCCCCCCTGGGGAGCATTTCCTTGGCCCAGCCCGCGCTCCGCGCCGCGTGGTGCAGCGCGCCTACTTCCCCTACGCCCCGCGCCCGCAGCAGGCGGAGCTCACGGAGCTGCTGGCGCGCGCCGTGCGCAGCCAGGCCCACGTCGCGGTCGAGGCCGGCACGGGCATGGGGAAGACCGTGTGCGCCCTGGCCGCCACGCTGCCCGCGTGTGCCTCCGGCGCACGTGTCCTGTACCTGACGCGCACGCACGCGCAGCAGCACCAGGTGATGAAGGAGTTCCGCCGGGTGCGCGAGCGGTCCGGCCTGCCCCTCGTCGGCGTGGCCCTGCAGGGGCGGAGGCACCTCTGTCTGCGCATGGCGGAGGAGCCGGAGCTGGCGGAGGCGGACGCGGACGAGTTCGGCCGCATGTGCCTCGACCGGCGCAAGGTGGCCGAGGCGAACGTGCTCGGCAGCGCCCTGCCCCCGGAGCTGGCGCGCGTGCCGGCCTGCCCGTGGTTCGAGCAGGGCCTCCGGCGGGGCACGCTCGCGGTGGAGGACTGGGCCCGCGAGTCCGCGCCCTTCGCCGAGGAGCTCGCGGCGCGCGCTGCGCTGGAAGGCATGTGCCCGGACCACGTCGTGCGCAACCTGCTCGCGGACGCGGACCTCGTCGTCGCGCCCTACGCCTACCTCCTGCATCCGGCGCTGCGCGCGTCCCTCCTGCGCGGGATGCGCTGCGAGCTGGCGGGCATGGTCGTGGTCGTGGACGAGGCGCACAACCTGCCGGACGCGGCGCGGGAGCTGTGGTCGCGCTCGCTCGCCGTCGACAGCGTGACGCCGGCGATGCAGGAGGCGGAGCGCTTGGGCGACCCGGTGTGCCAGGGCCTGCACGCCTCGCAGCTCCTGCGCGCGCTGCGCCACGCCGGGAGCGGGTTGGTGGCGGAGTACCTCGTCGAGGACGACGGCCCGGTGCCGGAAGGCGAGCTGGAGGCGCGCCTCCTCGCCGAGCTCCGCTGCCCGTCGCCCCGGCTGACGCAGGCCCTGGCCGGCTTCGCCGAGCACGGAGAGCGCGTGCGGGAGCAGAAGCGGCGCGAGGGCAAGCTGCCGCGCTCCTGTCTGGGCGGCGCGGTGGGCTTCCTCCAGCGCTGGCTCCTCGAGGACGAAGGCTGGGTCCGCCTCGTCGAGGGCTCGCCCGCCCGGCTCACGTGCGCCCTGCTCGACGCGCCGCAGGCCACGCTCCCCCTGCTCCAGGCGCGCGCCTCGCTCCACCTGAGCGGCACGCTCGCGCCCGTGGAGCAGTACCGGGCGAGCGTCGGCCTGCCCGCGAACACGCCCATCCACCGCTTCCCCCCGCCCTTCGACCCCGCTCGCCGCCTCGCCCTGCACGCGCTCGACGTGAGCACGCGGCACGAGGACGTGGAGCGCGATCCCACCCTGCTGCCGCGCGTCGAGGAGGCGGTGCGCGGCCTGCTCGCCCTCGACCGCAAGACGTTGGTCTGCTTCCCGAGCCATGCGTTGCTCGCGCGCATGTCCCCCGGCTTGCCGGCCATGGCGGCGGAGGAGGCGGGCCTGGCGCAGACGGACCTGATGCGCCTCGTGCAGCGCTTCCGCCGCGGCGAGGTGCGCGCGCTGGGCGCGGTCATGGGCGGCCGCCTGGCGGAGGGCATGGACTTCCCCGCGGGCGAGGTGGAGCTCGTCGTGCTCATCGGCCTGCCCTATGCCAAGCCCAGCTTCCGCCTCCGCGCCCTCATTGCGCACCACGAGGCGCGCGGCGAGCCCGGGTGGAGCCACGCAGTGGAGGCTCCGGCGCTGCGCCGCGCGGCGCAGGCGGCCGGGCGCCTGCTCCGCGGGCCCGAGGATTCGGGTGTGCTCGTCGTGCTCGACCACCGCGCGCCCCGCTTGCGCACGCTCCTCCCGGACCTGCGCGGCAGCGCGGACCCCGCGGGCGAGGCGGCGCGCTTCTTCGCGTGCGGGGCGACCCGGTAAGTTGATAGCGCAGGCGCGGCTTGCAGGCGCGGTGCTGCGTTGGCGCTGCCCCTCGACGTCCTGGAGAAGTCGCTCAACCGCAAGATGAGCCTCCAGCTCAAGGACGGCCGCTTCCTCGAAGGCAAGCTCGTCGGCTACGACCAGTACATGAACCTCGTGCTGGAGGAGACCGAGGAGCGCAGCGAGACCACGTCGCGCCGCCTGGGCACGGTCGTGCTCCGCGGCAACAACGTGGTCACCATCACGCCGCAGTAGGCCCAGCAGGGCTCGGCGCGTGGGACCAGCCCCTGAGCCGAACACGTTCTCCCCAAGCCCTTCAAGGGCCCCCAGGCTTTCGTTGGCTCGATGCGTCCCAGCCCGCGGCTCGTCGTCGCCCTGGCTGCCCTGGCGCTCCTCAGCCCGGGCACTGGCGCGCACCTCGCGCCGCGCTTCGAGCCGGCCCGGGCCTTGGACCACGCGCCGCTGGGCTTGCCCGCTGCGCCACCGCTGGACGGGCGGGCCTGGGAGAGCGTGGCGTACGGATGGGCGGAGCGCGACCGGCTGCTCGGCCACGCCATCGCCCCGCGTGCGCCCGGTCCCGTCGCGGTGGCAAGTGCGGTCCCCCTGACGTCGGCGGTCCTCGACGCGTACGTCGCCCTTGGACTGCCCGCCCCGGGCCCCGCTGCCATCGCCGGCATGCGCGCGCAAGAGGCGGGCCTCGACCCGGGCATGGCCCGCGCCACGGCCGGGCTCGTCGCCGCGCTCGCCGCGTACCAGGCCGCGTTCCCCGCGCTCCTCCCCGCGCTCATGGCCGCAGCGCAGGTCCCGCACGAGGCCGGGCACGTGGACGCGCTCCCGGCCGACGACACCGTGGCGGCGATGCGTGGGCACGCGCAGCGCGTCGCGCAGGCCATCGACGCGGTCCGCGAGGCGGCGCACGCGGCCGGGCCGTTCCCGGCGCGGGGCGGCGTCGTGTTCCACGACCCGGGGGACCTCGTCGTCGTCGGCGACGCGGGAGCGAACACGTACCGCGGCAACACGCTGGGCAACCCGTTCCTCGAGGCCACGGCGAACCTGCTCACGCTCGACGAAGGCGGCGACGACCTCTACCTCAACAACGCCGGCGGGGCGTACCCGACCACCCCGTGCTACACGTACGCGTTCTTCCTCTTCCACACGACGACGCAGTTCAAGCTGCCCGACCCGTCGCGGCCGGACCTTGGGCTATGCGGCAACGGGCTGTCCGCGGCGGCGAGCATCGACCTCGGCGGGGACGACACCTATGTCTCCGACCAGGAGGCGGGCGTGGACGAGCACCAGGTCGCGCAGGGCTCCTCGATGTTCGGCGGCCTCGGCTTCCTCGTGGACGAGGCGGGCGACGACACGTACGAGGCGACGCTCGTCGAGCGCGGCCTCGCGTACCAGGCGGTGCAGGGCGGGAGCGGGGCCATCTCGTTCTACGGCTTCGCGCTCTTCCTCGACGGCGCGGGGAGCGACGCGTACCGCGCGGTCGAGCTCGGCAGCGCGCACCCGGAGAACTCCCAGCAGCGCGCCCAGGGCGGGGGCGAGGCGGTGTTCCTCGACCTTGGGCCGGGCGACGACACGTTCTTCGCGTCGCAGGAGGGCCCGGCCCCGGCGTGGCAAGGCGCGCAGGGTTTCCTCGCGACGTTCGTGGACGAGGCGGGCGACGACACGTTCACGCTGCTGCAGGCGACGGGCGCGGCGAGCCAGCAGCTCGGGCACGGCGAGGACGGCCCGATGCTCCTGCTCCACGGCGACGACACGTACGTCGCGCACCAGGAGTGCGCCGGCACGTGCGGCTTCCAGGACGTGCAAGGCTCCGCCGAGGCGGGCGGTGCCGGGCAACTCGTGGACGTGGAGGGCGACGACGTGTACGAGGCCGTGGCCGGCTCGCTCGCGACGCAGGGCGCGCAGGGCGGGGCCATCTTCGCGCCGGCGATGCTCGTGGACCTCGCCGGGAACGACACGTACCTCGCCTCCGCGGCAGCCCTCTACCAGTACGCGCAGGCGGGGAGCGGCGGATCGGCCATCCTCCTGTACGACGGCGGCGGCGACGACCGGTACATCGTGTTCAACGGCAACCCGGGCCCGGCGGCGGGCAACTCCTACGCGCAAGGCGGGAGCGCGGGCCTGTACGCGTTCCTCGTGGACCTCAGCGGGGACGACGTGTACCGCGCATCGTTCGACCCGGCCGGGGGCTCGGTCCAGCACGTCCGCGGCTACGCCGAGCGCGAAGGCTTCGGCCTCTTCCTCGACGGCGGCGGGCGGGACGACTACGACGTCATCGGCGCGGACGATTCGGCCTGGGTCCAAGGCACGGGCGCGGGCGTGGACCAGCAGTCCGGCTGAGCGCGGGTCCGGCCGGCTTCGCCCGGGTTTTGCGCGGGTTTGGACCGGTTCCAACAGCCCGCGCAAATGCGCAATCCTTTTATCAAGAACCAAGAAAAAATCTCGGAATGTATAAATATCAAGGACTCGGATGTGGGGTTCGGAAGGGCCCGGCTGGTAGTCTTAAGTGCATCCCATCCCCTCCTAGTGAGGCCAGCACCCCTTCCACCTTTTTCTCATTCCGCGCGGGGCCCGCGCGGGTGACGAGCACGCATTGTGCCCGCTACTTCGGCGGCCAGAGCGCGCCGGGCGTGGTCACGTCGCCCTGGTCCGCCTGGACGATGAGCGTGTGCTCGGCCTGGGTCACGAACCCGTTGCCCGCCTCGCGGAGCACGGCGTAGGGGGAGATGGCCCCGGTCTGCATGAGCAGGCGGAACGCGTAGCCCAGCCACTTGTCCGGCACCGTGCCCTGGAGCCAGCGCTCGGCGAAGGGCAGCTCGTCGTGCTCCGCCATGATGGCTTCGAGGACCTTCTTCGCGTGCGGGTTGCGCTGCGGCTTCGGGCCCATGAAGTGCCAGATGTTCCCCGCCTCCGCTTCCTTGATGTAGCCCGCGCCGTCCGTGGCGAAGGGCTCGATGGCGATGACCATGTCCGTCTTGATGCTGCCCGTCGTGCCGCGCGGCACGTTCGGCACGGTGATGCCGGCGTGCAGCTCGTACACCTCGATGCTGTGGCCGCTGAGGTTGCTCACCGGCTTGTAGCCGTGGCCCTTGATGGTGTCCTCGATGACCTTGCCGATGTGCGTGAGCTGCAGCCCGTCCTTGACCGCGGCGACGGCGTTGTTGCACGCTTCTCGGCTGGCGTCGATCATGCGCGCGTGCCGGCTCGTGCCGACCTCGACGGTCACGGCCGTGTCGCCGAGGTGCCCGTCGATGTGCGCGCCCACGTCCACCTTCACCAGGTCGCCCTGGGCGAAGCGGCGCGTGTCGTCGTGCGCCGGCGTGTAGTGCGCCGCGTCGTTGTTGATGCTGAGGTTCACGGGGAAGCCCGGCTTGGCCCCTTCCTTGACGATGAGGGCCTCGACCTCCTGCGCCACCTCGAGGAGCAGCTTGCCCTCCTGGACGAGCTCGGCGCCGCGGTCGCGCGCCAAGGCGGCGATGCGGCCGGCCTGCCGCACTTTGTCCAGGTCGGTCTTCACGTCGTGCTCGTGCTCATGCCCAGCCATGGTTCCAGCTCCTTGCGGGGAAGCGCGCCCTCGCGGACGATGCGGGGCGGGCTCGCGGTGAGGTCGACGACCGTGCTCGGCGCGCCGGTGCACGGCCCTGCTTCGAGATAGAGGCTTGCCGCGCCGCCCAGGTGCTGCCGGGCCTCGGCGGCGGTGCGCGGGTCCTTCGCGCTGTGCAGGTTCGCGCTCGTGCACGTGATCGGGCCGAAGCGCCGCGCCAGCTCGCGCGCGACCGGGTGGGCCGGGACGCGCACGCCCAGGCCGCGCTCGCCGCCGCGCAATTCGTCGGGCACGCCTGGGGCGGGCGGCAGGACCAGGGTGAGCGGGCCGGGGAGGAACTGCGCGGCGAGGCGGCGGGCGAGGGGGGTGAGCCTGGCC
>JAIVGT010000237.1 GCA_020201485.1 Halobacteriales archaeon | reverse complement strand
GGCGCGGACGTGCTCAAGGGCGGCGCGGACCGCATCACCACCGGAGCGGGCGCGGACACGATCATGGGCGACAGCTTGACCGGCGGCGCCGGCAACGACAAGCTCGCGGGCGTCGCCGACGTCATCGACAGCGGCGCGGGCGGCGACACGGTGGACGGCGACGACCTGATCGGCGGGGCGGGCGACGACACACTCACGGGCTCGCCGGACAACATCAAGCTCGGCTCGGGTGTCGACCAGGGCGCAGGGGACGTGCTCGAAGGCGGCGCGGGCAACGACGTCCTCGTCGCAGGCAACGACGTCGTCGATGCCGGCCCTGGCGACGACCAGACCGTCTACGGGCAGTACGTGACGGGCGAAGGCGGCAACGATCAGCTCGTCGGGGGCAAGGCCACGATGTCCGGCGGGCCCGGCGACGACACCATGACCGGGACGTACCTGGACGGGGGGGCGGACACCGACACGGGCAAGCTGCTCGGGAACACGATGCGCGGCGGCGCTGGCTGGGACTCGCTCGCTGGCGACAACAGCCCCATCAGCTCCGCGACCGTGGAATCCGCCGCGGCAGGGTCGAGCGGTGCTGACACGGTCTATGGCGACGCCGACGCGGACAGCATCCAGGGCGGCGACGGGCCGGACATCCTGTACGGCGGGGAGGGTGGCGACTTCGTCGCGGGCGGCACGGGCAACGACAAGGTGTACGGCGGCAACGGCGACGACAGCCTCCAGTGCAACGGCGGGGTCGACGCCGTGTACGGCCAGGCGGGCAGCGACATCGAGATCGAGCCCTTCGCCGGGTGCGGCCTGGACGACACGGTCGTTCTCTGACGCTCGCGTGAGGCCCGGCCCGACGGGCTGAGAACCGGTGGCGCGAGGGCGTGGCCGTCGCACGGCGCGTCCCATCCCGCGCTTTCCCGGAGGCGGGTCGCCGGGCCCGCCGGCCCGCTCGCGGGCCGAGCGTGGCCAAGTCGGGCCTCGGGCGGTTTGTCGCGATGGCTTCTACCTGGCGTACCCGGGGGCAGAGCCAGGCTTCAAATCGCCCGACCCGCTGCCGATGCCTGGACACCATGGCCACTCGAATGCGCGTCATGATGCTTGCTGCTGCCCTCGTGGGCGTGAACGTCATCCTCCTTGCTCCTCCGGCGAGCGCCATCGCCGCCCCGTGCGCCGCCCCGACCATCACGGGCACGCTCGGTGCGGACTCCTTGACCGGCACGGCCGGCGCCGACACCATCGTGGGCTTGGCCGGCGACGACATCATCTACGGCCTGGGTGGGGACGACATCATCTGCGGCGGGCCGGGCAAGGACTACATCGTCGGTGGCGATGGCAACGACCTCATCTACGGCGACGACGCCCTCCTCTCGACCGCCGGCTCCTTCGCCGGCTTCTCCGACACGCTCATCGGCAACAACGGCGACGACGCCATCTACGGCGAGTTCTGGCTGGGCAGCGCGTTCGACCTCGCCGTCACCATCCGCGGGGCGGCGGACGTCATCGACGGCAGCGCCGGGGCGGACGCGCTGTACGGCGAGTACTCCGTGGTGAGCGGGGCGCACCTCAGCTTCACCGGGGGGGACGACACCCTCATCGGCGGCCCGGGCACGGATGCCGACCTGATCTAGGGTGAGTACGTCACCTCCGGCGACCGCGCGATGTTCACGGGTGGACGCGACGCCATCACGGCTGCCGAGGGCACGAGCGTCATCTACGGCGACTACTTCGACGGCAGCTCCGACCCCAACATCGACGTGGCCAAGGGCGGCAGCGACACCATCGACTGCGGCGAGGGCGGCGACGTCGTGTACGGCGACTACATCCTCACCGGCACCGACCCGGACACGCTCACCGGCGGCGATGACCGCATCGACTGCGGCGTGGGCAGCAACGTCATCTACGGCGACTACCTCGACAGCAACGCCGGCGCGGACAAGGAGGCCGGCGGCAAGGACGTCATCGTGAACCGCGGCGCGGGCGTCGTGTACGGCGACCTCATCCAAGGGGGCGCCGACGTCGACACGCAGAAGGGCGGCGACGACGTCATCGCGTCGACCGGCGCGGCCGGCGTGGTGTACGGAGACTACCTCGACAGCGGCACCGAGAATGACGCCCTGACCGGGGGCAAGGACGGCATCACGACCGGCTCGGGCGGCGATGTCGTGTACGGCGACTACCTCGCCGGCGGGCCGGGGGACGACACCCTGGCGGCGGGCGCGGACACCATCGATTGCGGGTCGGGGGGCGACATCGCCTTCGGGGATGTGCTGGCGGGCAACGACGGCAACGACCTGCTGACCGCGGCCTCGGACCTCGTCGCAGGGACGACGGGCGCCGATACCCTGTACGGCGACGACCTGGCCGGCGGGAACGGCGACGACGTGCTCAACGCCGCCCACAACGTCGTCAACAGCGGCAACGGCGACGACGTCGCGTTCGGCGCGGTCCTGGACGGCGGCTCTGGCGTCGACGCGGGCAAGCTGTCCATGAACACCGTCCACGGCGATGGCGGCAGCGACACCATCTTCGGCGACAGCCTCGCGAACGTTGAGTCGCTCGGGACCGGCTCGAGCGGCGCGGACATCCTGTTCGGCGACGAGGACGACGACACCATCCTCGGCGGCGAGGGCGCCGACAACCTCTGGGGCGGCACCGGGGACGACTCGCTGCTCGGCCAGAACGGCAACGACCGCGCGTACGGCGAGGTCGGCGACGACACCATGGTCTGCGGCGCGGGCACCGACTCCGCCGCGGGCGGCCTCGGCCTGCTCGACAGCGCCGCGGGCGATTGCGAGACGACGGCGACGGTCCCGTAAGCCTCGCCGATGCCGAGGGCCGCCGGCGCGTGCCGCGCGGCCCCCTGGTTGCCTCGCGATCCACCGGCGCGCGTGGCGCTACGTGTTCGGGCTCGGCCTGGCCGGTCGCACGATGAAGGCGTCGTGGTCGTGGTAGACGCGGGCCTCGCGCACACCGGACAGGCTGGCGAGCCGCTGCGCCTCGGCCAGCTGCGCCTCGTCCAGCTGCAGCGCGATCTGCTCGCCGAAGAGGTGCTGGCGGGCGATGATGCCGGGCACGCTGGCGAGCCGGTCGAGGAGGTCGCGCGTCGCGCCCGGCGAGGCGGTGAGGAGGACGAAGCAGCTGCCCATGTGCATCCCGGCGAGCCGTGACGATTCCAGTTGAGGAATAAAAATGTGCTGAAAGCCGCGGCGTGCGTTCCGGGCCCCGGTAAGGGCTCATATATCGGAGCACGCATGCCGGGCCGAGCCGCATGGCCGACGACATCCGCGCCCGCCGCGCCGAGCGCGCCCGGCAAGAGAAAAGGAAGGGCATGCCGAAGCAGCTGGCACGCTATGCCCCGGTGATCGTCGTCGCCGCGCTCGTCATCATCGGCGTCTACTGGGCTGCCACCCACCAGCCCCCGCCCAAGAAGTTCGTCCACGAGCACGCCGCCTTCGCCTGGTACGCGGACGGCCAGGAGCTGAGCTTCCGCTCCCTGGACTACGACTTCGCCTCCGGCTTCCAGGACGTGGTCCACATGCACGCGCAAGGCGCGGAGGGCGACGCCAGCGACGTGCTGCACATCGAAGGGTCGTACGTCGGCGGCAACCCCGACTGGACCGTGAAGCGCATCTTCGAGCAGTACGGCATGAAGATCACGCCGGGCGACATCACGTTCGACAGCAAGGATGGGCACCATGGGCAGCGTTTCGCGGACCAGGGCAACGCCACCTGGCACTTCCTCGTGAGCAAGGTCACGGGCACGACGCGCGGTCCGTTCGTGAACATCAGCACCCTGGCCGGCGCGGACTATACGAGCTACGTCCCGCGCGAGCAGGACAAGATCCTCATGACCTACGGGGACCTGACGCAGGCCCAGCTCGCCCAGCAGGAAGCCAGCATCCCCGACGCGAACGAGTGGCGGGCCGCGGCGTGACGATCCCGACGTAGCCTCGCGAAGCCTTTTCCCCTGGCTGGCGTTGCTGGCCGCATGCGACCCGAGCTGGCGCTCCGCGCCGCCCAGGAGCTTGGCGCAGGCTACGCGGACGTTCGGGTGCAGCGCGCCAGCAGCACCAGCGCCGAGTTGCGCGACGGCAAGCTGGAGAAGCTCGTCCAGGGCAGCACGGCCGGGGCCGGCATCCGCGTCCTCGTCGATGGCGCGTGGGGCTTCGCGCACACCAGCCGGCTCGACGACGCCTCGCTGCGCGCCTGCGCCGAGGCCGCGGTGCGCGCCGGGCGGACGGTGGCGAAGCACGCCAAGGAACGCGTGGCGCTGGCCAACCTGAAGCCGGCGAGCGGGAACTTCCGCGTCCCGGCGAAGCGCCCGCCCGGCCGGCGCAGCCTGGAGGAGCGCGTCGCCTGGCTGGAGGACCTGGACCGCATCCCGAGGGGCGCGAAGCTCGTCAGCCGCACCGTCGCGACCGAGGACAGCGAGGTCGAGACGCGCTTCCTCAGCACCGATGGCCATGCCTTGCAGGTGCGCGTGCCCCGCGTCATCCTCATCCTGAACTTCACCGCGGAGGCGAAGGGGCGGCGCGCCACCTACCGCGCGCGCCTCGGGGGCACGACCGGCTTCGAGCTGTTCGCGCACGGCGTGCCGGAGGAACTGGCGAAGGAGAGCTGCGAGGCGGCGCACCGCCTGGCCGGGGCCAGGGCCCCGAAAGGCGGCCGGATGCCCGTCCTCGTGGACCCGGACCTGGCGGGCGTGTTCGCGCACGAGGCCATGGGGCATGCGTGCGAGGCGGACCTCGTGGTGAGCGGCGACAGCCTGCTCGCCGGGCGCATGGGCGAGCAGCTCGGCAACCCCATGGTCAGCATCGTCGACGACCCGACCATCGCCGGCAGCTTCGGCCACTTCCCCTTCGACGACGAGGGCGTGCCGGCGAAGCGCCGCGTGCTGGTGGAGAAGGGCGTGCTCAAGGGCTTCCTGCACTCGCGCGAGACGGCGGCGCGCCTCGGCATGAAGCCGAACGGCGCGGCGCGCGCGGAGAGCTACGCGCACCGGCCGCTGGTGCGCATGAGCAACACGCTCCTCCTGGGCGGCGACTGGACGTTCGAGGAGATGGTCGAGGGCATGAAGCGCGGCGTGTACGTGAAGGGCACGCGCGGCGGCCAGGTGGACACGGCGCGCGGCACGTTCCACTTCAGCGCCCAGGAAGCCTTCCTCGTGGAGAAGGGCGAGGTCACGCAGCCCCTGCGCGACGTCAGCCTGAGCGGCAGCATCCTCACCACCTTGAAGCGCGTGGACGCGCTCGGCAAGGACTTCCGCCTGGCGCAGCCCGGCTTCTGCGGCAAGGGCCAGTGGGTGCCGGTGGGCGACGGCGGGCCGCACTTCCGCATCAAGGACTGCGTCGTCGGGGGTGGCTGAATGGGCGAGCGCGGAGCGCGGGCCACGCTGGCGCTGGCCGATCCCCTGGCGCTGCGCGAGCCGGGCATGCTGCTGGCGCTGGCAGAGCGCGTGCTGGAGCTGGCGCGCAGCGCGGGCGCGGACGAGGCCGAGGTGTTCGTGCAGGAGTCGCGCAGCCTGGGCGTGGACCTGGAGCGGAGCATGGTCGAGGGCGCGACGAGCGGCGGCGACTTCGGCCTGGGCGTGCGCGTCCTCCGGCAGGGCAGGGCCGGCTTCGGCTACGCGGTGGAGACGAGCAAGGCGCGGCGGGCCATCGAAGCGGCGCTGCACGTCGCGGCCCAGGGCCCGCGCGAGGCGCTGCGCTTCCCCGAGCCCCAGCCTTGCCCTGCGGGGGAGGCGCTGGACGCGCGCATCCTCGCCCTCGGCCCGGAGGAGCTGGCGGACCGCGCGCAGCTCGTGCTGCAAGCGGCGCGCGACGTGGAGCCGGCCATCGAGGTGAGCGGCGGGGGGCTGGGCGCGGGGGCCGAGGTCTGGGCCCTGGCGAACAGCCGCGGCTTGCGCCATGAGGAGCGGAGCGCGAGCATGGGCGCGAGCGCGAGCTGCGTTCTCAAGGGCGCGGCCCTGAGCACGGGCCACGACCACATGAGCGCGCGGCGCGACGCGCTCGACCTGGAGGGCATCGGCCGGCGCGCGGCGCAGCTCGCCGTGGACCTGGCGCGGCCCAAGCCGGTCGCGAGCAAGGACTACACGCTGCTGCTGAAGCCGGATGCGCTGCAGGAGCTGCTCGAGTTCTGCTGCCTGCGCGGCCTGATGGGGGAGAACCTGGAGCGCAAGGAGAGCCCGTTCCTCGGCCAGCAGGGCAAGCAGGTGGCCTGGAAGGAGCTGGGCCTGTACGACGACGGCACGCTGCCCGGCGGCCTGGGCACGTCGCAGCGCGACGACGAGGGCCTGCCCACGCGCCGCACGCCGCTCATCGAGCGGGGCAAGCTCGTGGGCACGCTGCACGACCTGCGCAGCGCGAAGCGGGCCCAGGCCCAGCCCACGGCGAGCGCGGCGCGCGCGGACCGGGGCGAGGGCGAGCGCGGCTTCACCGCCCAGCCCCGCGCCACCGGCATGAACTTCGTCGTCGACGGCCCGCGCCAGCCGCTCGACGAGCTCATCGCCGAGACGAAGCGGGGCCTGCTGCTGCACGACGTCATCGGCGCGCACACGGCGAACGTGGTCACGGGCGAGTTCCACGTCAACAGCGCCATGCTGTTCCTCGTGGAGAAGGGCGAGCTCAAAGGGCCGGCGAAGAGCGTCATGGTCAGCGGCAGCATGCGCGACTGGCTGAAGCACACCACGGGCCTGAGCGAGGAGCACCGCGACGTCGGCGGGTACAGCACGCCGGCCAGCCTGCGCCTGCCCTGGTTCCGGGTGGAGGGCGTCACGGTGCACGCC
>JAIVGT010000236.1 GCA_020201485.1 Halobacteriales archaeon | reverse complement strand
CTTCTGCGCCAGCCGCGTGGTCTCCTGCGCCAGCTCCTCGATGCGGTCCGCGCTCGGGGTGCACGGATACACCGCTCCCGCGCCGGGCTCCAGGCTGTTGTGGCAGTCCACGAAGATGGCCTCCTGCACGCCGGCCAGCCGCGCGCTCAGCTCCGCCGCACGCCCCACTCCGTAGCTGACGTCGTCGATGGGCTCCGGCCAGCTCGCGTAGGTGAGCAGCGCGCCGTTGCCGAGGAGCTGCGTGCACACGCGCACGCCGCGCGACGCGCCGACGAACTGGCTCCCGCCGGGCGCGTAGCGCAGCCCGCCCAGGGCTTCGTTCACCGCCTTGCCCACGCGGGCCACCTCGGCGGTCGTGATGGGGTTGAGGTCGTGCGTAGCCGGGCCGTGGGGCACGAGCACCATCTCGCTCAGGGGCACTTGCTCCGCGATCTTGCCGGGCAGGTCCCCGCCCCCCAGCTCGCCGACCGGGCCGGGATGCAGCGCAGGGACGACGATGGTGGCCTTGACCTGGCCCCGCTTCGCCCCTTGCGTGCGGCGGAAGGCGATGACGCCGACCTTGGCCTCCACCGGCTCGCCGAACTTGTCCATGACCGTCTCGCCGTGCGGGTTGCCCGTGGTGAAGTGGTCGAGGAAGTAGCGGAACAGCTCGAACGCGCTCACGTCGAAGTTCTTCGTGAGCGGGGCGTCGAACATGCGGAGGAAGAACGCCGCGCTCCCGACGTGGATGATGGGCAGCAGGACGGCCAGGACCCACTCCCGGGGCCCGAAGTCCAGCACCAGGGGCAAGGCGGGCACGGCCACGATGTAGGGAAGCAGCGTCACGGCCAGGGCGCGGTGCTGCCGGTTGTCGCACGTGGCGAGGAGCACGCTGTGCCGCAGCGCCAAGGTGAGCGCGAAGCCGAGGAGCACGGCGTGGACCATCTCGATGGGATAGACCAGGCTGACGAGGCGCGCGCCGATGAGCGTGGCGCCGAACATGAACGCGCTGATGGCCCCGAGGAACGCCGCGCGCCGCGGGTAGAAGGTGCCGCCGAGGGCCGTGGCCAGGGGCGCTCCGAGCGCGGCCGCGACGAGGCCGGGCACGGCCGCGAGCAGCAGGCCGGCGAGCAGGCCTTGCCGGCCGGGGAGCACGAGGATGCCCGAGGCCGCGCTCAGGGCGATGATGGCGTAGCTCAGCCGGATGTTCGGGGAGCCGAAGAGCAGCTCGGTGAGGCGCGCCGTCTTCTCGACGCTCTCCTGGTATTGGACCTTGACCGGCTCCTCCACGCGCGCGCATGGCGGGCACGGGCCATGAAGGCAACGCTCGTCCTACGCCAGCTCGGCGGGCAGCCGGAACGGCGGGACCCGTTGGCCGTCCACGTCCGTGAAGCCGTAGCGCTCCGCCAGGTCCCCGACCATGAGGGTGCGCCCGGTCAGCTCCAGAACGGCCGGGTCGGCGGCGAGCATCGCCACCGCGCGCCCGACGTACCACGTGGAGTTCGTGCCGGCCAGGCGTGGGTCCTTCTCATCCCCGCCGAACGCCGCCATGACCCGCTCGGTACGCGTGAAGCCCGGCTGCAGCGCGAGGGCGGCCACGCCGTGCGGCCGCAGCTCCCGCGCCATGCCCCACATCATGCGCTCGATGGCCGCCTTGGCCACGTCGTAGGTCACCGCGCCGCGGAACTTCAGGCCATCGCCGGCGGACGTGCCGACGATGAGCCCGCGGCCCCGCGCGACGAGGAGCGGCGCGGCCAGCCGGCTCGCCGTGTAGTGCACGCGCACGCCGGCGTCGAACATGCCCCGCCAGCGCTCCACGGGCTGCTGCCAGAACGGGTCGGCGAAGGTCTTGTAGGCGTAGTCCTCGTAGCCGCCCCAGGCGTTGTTCACCAGCAGGTCGAGCCGGCCCTGCTCGCGGCGCACGCGCTCGAACAGCGCCTCCGCGTCGGTGTCCCGCGTGTGGTCGCACACGACCCCGATGCCCTGCCCGCCGGCGGCGGTGACGCCCGCGGCCGCGTCCTCCACCGTGCCGGCCAGGCCTTCGGTGCGCGTCGTGCCCGTGCTCCGCCCGGTCACGTACACCGTCATGCCCGCCTGGCCGAGCACGTCCGCGATGCCCCGCCCCACGCCGCGCGTCGCGCCCGTGACCACGGCCACCTGGCCGCGCAGGTCGGGCGCGCGCCACCGGTCCTGGGCCATGCGCGCGCCAAGGACCCGCGGCTACAAGAACCCGCTGCGCCTTGCGCCCGCGTGCAGTGGGACGTCGTCGCCGGCATCCATCCCGTCCTGGAAGCGCTCCGCGCCGGGCGCGAGGTGCACCGCGTGCTCTTGGCGAAGGGCCGCGAGGACGACCGCGTGCGCGAGGTCCTGGCCGCGGCGCGCGCGCGCGGAGTGGGCATCGAGCGCCGGCCGAAGGCCCAGCTCGACGAGCTCTACGGCGGCCAGCACCAGGGCGTCATCGCCCTGGTCAAGCCCCAAGGGTACAGCACGCTCGAGGACGCGCTCGGCTTCGCCCGCCAGCGCGGGCACGATCCGTTCCTCCTCGCTCTCGACCACGTCGAGGACCCGCACAACCTGGGCGCCGTGCTGCGCACGGGGGAAGCGGCAGGATGCCATGGCGTCATCATCCCGGAGCGCGGCAGTGCCGCGCTCACAGCCTCCGTGCACAAGGCGAGCGCGGGGGCGAGCCAGCGCGTGCCGGTCGTGCTCGTCACGAACCTGGCCAACGCGCTGCGCGAGCTGAAGCGGCAGGGCGTGTGGGTCGGGGGCGCGGCGCAGCAGGAAGGCAAGGCCCCGTGGGACACGAAGCTCACCGGGCCGCTGTGCCTCGTCCTGGGCAGCGAAGGGGAAGGGCTGGGCCGGCTCACGCAAGAGCTGTGCGACTTCACCGTGCGCATCCCGATGACCGGCGAGATCGCCAGCCTGAACGTCAGCGCCGCGGCGGCCGTGCTCTGCTTCGAGCGCGTGCGGCAGCGCGCGCAGGCCGCGCCCAAGGCGAAGCCAGCAAAGCCGGCGAAGCCCAAGCAGGCGTGACTACGGCTTCAGGCGCGGCACGACGCCGGCGATGCAGCCGCAGTTCGAGCAGACGAGCATGACCACGGCGCCGCCCTCGGGGCTGTGCCAGATCCAGTCGTTGAACACGCTGTTCTGGCCGCAGCGCGCGCACGTCGGTCCCATGGCCCCCGCGACAACGTCGCCCGGCATAAGCCTGCCCCGAGTCCCGGTCATCCCCCCCGGGAAGCGTGGGCTTTGCGGCGCTCACGGGCCGTTCGTGCGCCGGACCTCGACCGTGGCGAGCAGCGTGCTGGTCACGTTCGAGCCCCAGAAGGAGCCGGTGACCGGGGCCGAGCTCATCGGCGTGCCCACGGCGACCGCCACATGCTGGTCGATGACCGGCTTGCCGATGGTCGGGTCGTAGCCGCGCCAGCCCAGGCCCGGCAGGTACACCTCGGCCCAGGCGTGCATCTCGCGCCCCACGCCCTCCGGCTCCTTGAGGCGGTAGCCGCTGACGAAGCGCACGGCGAGGCCGAAGGAGCGGCACGCGTCCATGTAGAGCACGGCGAAGTCGCGGCACGCGCCCTCCTTCCGCTCCAGGGTCGTCGCCGCGGGTCGGGGCGGGCCCTCGTAGCGGATCTGGTAGAGGTGCGCCTTCTGGATGCGCGCCGCGAGCAGGCCGAGGAAGGGCAGGACCTCCCAGCGCGCGCCGTCCGCGACCTCGGCGGCGAAGCGGTTCACCGAGGCGTCGGTCGTGACCGGCCCACGGTAGCCGAGCACGGCCGCGGGCACGTCCGAGGGGTAATGGATGGGGAAGCGCAGCGAGGCCGCCGGGTCCCCCAGGGGAAGCGCGGGCGGGGGCCGGGTCGCGACCAGGGCGCGCGTGACGAGCTCGAACGTCGCCACCGGCTCCTCGACGCCGACCTTGGCGACGGTGTTGCCGTCCATGTCCACGGCCTCCGTCACCTTCGCCGTGGCGGGCTGGACGCGCAGGTCGTACTGCTGCAGGGTCTGCAGGGCGTCGGTGCGGGGCTTGAGGCGCACCACCTGCTCGTCGAGCCGGACCGGCATGCTGTAGGCGTAGCGCGTGAGATGGTCGATGGAAACGAGCATGGGGTCACGGCGCGCCTATTGCGGAACGCCTCCGGGTTCGGGCGCAAGGGGCCGCATCGCGAAAAAGGTTTCGTGGATGCCGTCCCCCACGTAGTTGAGGTCGGTCTGGGTCTCCTGCAGGAACTCGTGCAGGCCCATCGTGAACACGTCCTGGATGTCGAGGTACTCCACGTGGGAGCGCAGGCGGCCCAGGCGCTTCTCCGCCACGTTGGAGAACGTCCCGGGGGCGGAGCCGGTGATGCACTTCAGGGACTCCTCCGCCCGGTTCAGGCAGAAGCCGATGGAGCGGGGGAAGTCCCGGTCGAAGACGAGGAAGTCGGCCACGTCCGCGGCCGTGATGCGGTGCCGGCGCTTGCGGTACATCTCCAGGGCGCTGGCGGAGCGCAGGACCGCCGACCACTGGAGGTCGTCGAAGGCCGCGCCCAGGTCGCTCGGCCGGGGGAGGAGGGCGTAGTACTTGACGTCCAGCATGCGGGCGGTCTTGTCGGCGCGCTCCAGGAGCCGGCCGAGCCGGCCGAAGTGCCAGGGCTCGCCGTGGGACATCGTGGCCTCCATGAGGCCGTCGAAGAGGTGGCTGTCCAGCTTCACCCGGGCGAAGAACTCGTGGGGCTGCGACTCCAGCTGCCCGGATGCGATGGCCTCCTGGACCGCAAGGTAGGCGGTGTTGACCTGGAGCCACATCTCCGAGGAGATGATCTCGCGCACGCTGCGCGCGTTCTCCCGGGCGTGGTACAGGCAGGAGACGATGGCGTTCGGGTTCGTGGGCTCGGCGGCGAGGAAGTGGATGGCCGCGCTCTTGGCCGCGGTCCCGTGCCGCTCGCGGAACGAGGCCTCGTCCCCGGTCGTGGCCACGATGGAGTCCCACATGCCGTTGGACTCCGGCACATCCAGGGCGACGTTGAGGTTCACGTCGATGAAGCGCGCCACGTTCTCGGCGCGCTCGATGTAGCGCGTCATCCAGTAGATGGCGTTCGCGGCGCGGCTCAGCATGGCGCGCCTCCCGCGGGCTTGGGCTCCGGGGCGTGCAGGACCCACGTGTCCTTGCTCCCGCCGCCCTGGCTGGAGTTCACGACGAGGGAGCCCTTGCGCAGCGCGACGCGCGTCAGGCCGCCCGCGAGCACGCGGATGTCCTTGCCCGCGAGCACGTACGGCCGCAGGTCCACGTGCCGGCCCTCGATGCGGCTCGCCTCCGCGTGCGGCGCGCCTTCCGGGCCGACGCGCGTCGGGGCGCGGGAGAGGGCGAGCGTGGGCTGGGCGATGTAGTTGCGCGGGTTGTCCGCGATGCGCTTGGCGAACTCCTCGCGCAGCTCGGGCGTGGCGTGGGGCCCGATGAGCATGCCGTAGCCGCCGGACTCGTTCGCCGCCTTCACCACGAGCTTGTCCAGGTTCGCCAGCACGTGCTCCCGGTCCTTGTCGTCCCAGCACACGTAGGTCGGGACGTTGGGCAGGATGGGCTCCTCCTTCAGGTAGTGCCGGATCATGGCCGGCACGTAGGCGTACACGACCTTGTCGTCCGCGACCCCCGTGCCCGGCGCGTTCGCCAGCGCGACCTTGCCCCCGGCGTACGCGTCCATGAGGCCGGGCACGCCGAGGAGCGAGTCTTGGCGGAAGGCGCGCGGGTCGAGGAAGTCGTCGTCGATGCGGCGGTAGATGACGTCGACGCGCTGGAAGCCGCGCGTCGTGCGCATCTTCACCTCGCCGCCGTCGATGACGAGGTCGCTGCCTTCCACGAGCTCGATGCCCATCTTCTGCGCCAGGTAGGAGTGCTCAAAGTACGCGGAGTTATGCACGCCGGGCGTGAGGACGACGACCGTGGGGTCACGCCGGTCGGACAGGGCCTGGAGCGTCTCGAGGAGCTGCACGGGGTAGGTGGAGACGCGTTGCACGCCGGCGCGCTCGAACACCTCGGGCAGGATCTTCTTCATGACCTCGCGGTTCTCCAGCACGTAGGAGACGCCGGAAGGCGTCCGGATGTTGTCCTCCAGCACGTAGTACTTCCCGTCTCCATGGCGCACGAGGTCGATGCCGGAGACGTGGCACCAAACGCCGAGCGGGGGCCGGAGGCCCATGCACTGCTTGCGGAACCCCTTGCTGCTCGTGATGACGTGCTCGGGGATGACGCCGTCGCGCACGATGCGCTGCTCGCCGTAGATGTCGCAGAGGAAGCGGTTCAGCGCGTCCACGCGCTGCCGCAGGCCGCGCTCCATGACCGCCCACTCCTCGGCGCGGATGATGCGCGGGATGATGTCGAAGGGGAAGATCTTCTCCAGGCCGGCCTTGTCGTTGTAGACGGTGAAGGTCACGCCGCGGCTGAGGAAGCTGGCATCGGCCGCCTGCTGCCGGTGGCGCAGCTCCGCGTCGGACAGCGCGCTCAGGGCCTCGGCGAGGAACTCGCAGCCCGGCCGCGGCACGCCTCCCGGCGAGAACATCTCGTCGTAGAAGCCTCCGGTGTCGTACTCCGCGAACATGCTGCCTGGCTTGCGCGGAGCTTCTGCCTGGACCAGCCGCCGACCCCTCCCTGCGGGCCCAAAGGGCTGGGCGGTCAAAAGCTTGTGCGTCGTCCGGAGCCCGCCGGCAGGCGAGGCGAGGCTGGGTGCTCCCTGGTGGCCGCGCGCGTGTCACCGCGCGGTGCGACAGGTCGCGAATAGTCCCTTGCGAAACGGTTCAAGAAGCGCGCCGCGTCCCTCCAGCCCGGGAGACTGGGGTTGGACCTCCTCCGCGCGGT
>JAIVGT010000235.1 GCA_020201485.1 Halobacteriales archaeon | reverse complement strand
GGGCGCTGTACGGGCACGAGGCGGCGCGCACGGGCAAGGAGCTGCTGAAGCGCCGCGGGGCGGCCGGGGATTGCCGTGTGCGCCTCGTCTTCGAGCTGGGGGGCGAGCAGTACGAGGTGATGCGCGAGCTCGCCGGCAAGGCGCAGCAGCACCAGGCCGCGCTCAAGATCGGGGGCAAGGTCGCCGTCCAGCCCGGCGCGAACTCGGCGCGCGAGGTCACCGAGGCCGTGACGCGCGCCCTGCGCATGGACCGTGACGCGTTCTTCACCAGCCTCGTCGCCCGGCAGCGCGAGCTGCAGGCGCTCGCCGACCTCACGCCCGGCCGCCGCAAGGAGGTCGTCATGGGCATGCTGCGCATCGACAGCGTGGACGAAGCCATCCGCCTCGCGCGCGACGAGCGCCGGCAGGTCCAGTCCGCCCTGGCCGGCCTCACCGGGCTGCAGGTGGATCCGGTGCTCCTGGCGCAGCAGGACGCCGAGTTGCGCGCTGCCCTGGCGGGCACGGAGCGCGCGCTCGCCGAGGCGCGGCGCACCCTCGAAGGCACGGAAGCCTCGCTGCAGGCGGTCGGGCAGGCGCGCGCCCGCGCCGAGGAGGCCCGCCGGCAGCACGACGCGATTGCCCAGGAGCGCGCCATCACCCTTGCGCAAAGCGAGCACGCGCAGCGCCTGCTCGCGCAGCGCGGCCGGGAGCTGGCCGCGCTCGGCCCGATGGAGCATGAGCTGCTCGCGCTGAGGCCCGGGCTCGTGGAAGCCGAGCGGGTGCGCGCCGCGGTCGAAGCCCTCGGTGCCCAGCGCGAGCGGCACCGCGAGGCGCAGCGGCTGCGCGCGGAACTGGCCGAGCTGACGCGGGACGCCGAGCAGGCCGCGAAGCGTCTCGAGCAGGCCCAGGCGGACGTCGCCCAGGCCGCGGTCGTGCGCGCCGAGGCGGACCGGCACCGCGCGACGCGGCAGAAGCAGGAAGCGCTCCTCGCCGAGCAGCGGGCGCACGGCAAGGCCTTGGAGGACGCGGCCCGCGATGCGAAGCAGCTGGCGGCGCAGGCCAGCGCGCGGCGGGCGGAGCTGGAGCAGCTCGGCCCATCCCTGCCCTGCCCGACGTGCGAGCGTGCCCTGGGCGAAGCCCTGCCCAAGCTGCTCGCCCGCCTCGACGCGGAGCTGCTCGACCAAGCCGCGCGCCTGGCCGCGCTCTCGGCGCAGCGGAGCGACCTGGAGCAGCGCCTCGCGCTGGGCGCGCAGGAGCTCCAGGTCCTGCAAGCGCGCGAGGACGCCTTGCGCAAGCGCGCCGAGCACCTGTGGAAGCGCGAAGCGGAGGCCGAGGGCCTGCGCAAGCAACGCGCCGTCCTCGCGCAGCGGGCCGCGCAGCGCCAGGCAACCCTGGCGCAGATGGGCGACGTCGCCTTCGACGAGGCCGCGCACACCGCGCTGAAGGCGCGCCTGCAAGCGCTGACGAAGTCCCACGAACGCGCGCTCCAGCTCCAAGCACAGCTCGACCGCCGCCCGGCGTTGGAGCATGAGCTCTCGACGGCGCGCGCGGAGGCGGAGCGGTGCACCGCGCTCGCCGTCCAGCTCGAGGCGCGCCGCGCGCAGCTCGGCTTCGACCCGGCGGCCCGCCAACAGCTGGAGGAACGATGGTCCGCGCTCCAGGACCGCGCCCGCGGGGAGGCGGTGGAGGCGGAGCGGCATGCCCAGCGCATCGCGCAGGCCGGGCAGCAGCTCGACCAGCTCGCCCTGCGCCGCGCCGAGCAGGAGCGCCTCGCGGCGAAGGCCGGCGAGCTGCGCAGCCAGCTCCAGCTCTTGGAGCGCCTCGCGGGCGACCGCGACGCCGGCTTGCTCGCGGACTTCCGCGCCCAGCTCATGGCCCGCATCCGCCCGGCGCTCGCCGAGCGCGCCGGCGGGCTGTTCCGGCTCATCACCGACGGTCGGTACGAAGGCCTCGACCTGACCGAGGACTACGAGCTGCTCGTCCAAGAGGAGGGCCAGCGCTTCCCCTTGAGCCGGTTCAGCGGCGGCGAGAGCGACGCGGCGAACCTCTGCCTGCGCATCGCCATCGGCGAGCTCCTGGCGGAGCGGAGCGGGGAGCAGCTCGGCTTCCTGGCCTTGGACGAGGTGCTGGCGTCGCAGGACGACATCCGCCGGCAGAACGTGCTGCGCGCCCTGGCCCACCTGCGCGGCCGGTTCCGGCAGATCCTCCTCGTCACGCACCTGGGGGACGTTCAGGACAGCCTGGAGCACGTGCTCCACGTGCAGGACCTCCCGGACGGCACGAGCCGCCTCGAACTCCGCGAAGCGGGCCCGTTGGCCGCGTAAGCCTTTTGCGTGGGTGGGGAGTCCTCCCCCGGTGCTCATGGCCGACTGGTTCAGCCTCGACGAGCTGAAGGTTCAGGGCAAGACCATCCTCCTCCGGCTCGACATCAACAGCCCCATCCAGGGCGGCAGGGTCGCGGGCCAGGAGCGCATCATGGCCGGCGCCGAGAGCGTGCGCGAGGTGGCGCGCCGCGGGGCGAGGGTCGTGGTCCTCGCGCACCAGGGGCGCCACGGCGACGAGGACTACACCAGCCTGCGCGAGCACGCCGCGCTCCTCGGCCAGCACGCGCGCCTGCCCGTGCACTTCGTCGAGGACATCGCCGGGCCCCAGGCGCTCGACGCCATGAAGCGGCTCCCGCCGGGCGAGGCGCTCATGCTGGAGAACGTGCGCGGCCTGGAAGAGGAGACGCGGAAGGCGCAGCCGGAGGAGCATGCGAAGGCCGGCTTCGTGCAAGCCTTGTCGAAGCACGCCGACGCCTACGTCAACGACGCGTTCCCCGCGAGCCACCGCAGCCAGGCGAGCATCGTGGGCTTCCCGCTCCTGCTGCCGAGCGCGGCGGGCCCGGCGATGGCGAAGGAGCTCACCGCCCTGGAGATGGCCAGCGGCAACCCGGAGCCGCCGACCATCTACGTGCTCGGCGGGGCGAAGCCCGAGGACAGCATCGCTGTCATGCGGCACAACTTCGCCAGCGGCAAGCTCGACCAGGCCCTGCTCACCGGCCTCGTCGGGGAGCTGTTCCTCGTCGCTCGTGGCCACGAGCTGGGCGACGCGACGATGGGCATCCTGGCGAAGAAGAAGATTCTGGACCACCTTCCCGCCGCGGAGAAGCTGCTCGAGGAGTTCGACGACGGCATCGTCACGCCCATCGACGTCGGCGTGCGCAGCAAGAAGGTCCGGGAGGACATCTGGATCGAGGACCTGCCCACGGAGCACCCGATGCTCGACATCGGGCCCGAGACCATCGAGGACTACACGAACATCATCGGCCAGGCCGGGTCGCTGTTCTTCAACGGCCCCGCCGGCTTATTCGAGGAGCCGCCGTTCGACCAGGGCACGCGCGGGCTGCTGCAGGCCATCAGCGACGCGGAGGGCTTCTCCCTCATCGGCGGCGGGCACACCACGAGCACCCTGCACAAGTTCGGCCTCGGCTTCGACGACTTCGGCCACGTCAGCCTCGCCGGGGGGGCGCTCATGGCTTACCTCACGGGCGAGCCGCTGCCCGCGGTCGAGGCGCTCAAGGTGAGCAAGGAGCGCTTCCAGGGCAAGTTCTGACTGCGCGGGTAGTCCGCGCTGTTCGGCCCGGCGACCCGAATCCCTATATAGCGCAGCCTGCAGATGCAGCGCCATGCGCCTGCTGAAGCGACCCACCCGCGCCCGCAAGCTCCGCATGGAGCAGGGTTATGCGCGCATCGAGGGCGAGCAGGTGCTCCAGCACGAGACGCGTGGCGACATGCTCCGCCTGCTGAACGCGCAGCCCGGGCTGAGCCTGGGCGAGGTGGGCGCGCGCGTCGGGCTGGCGCGCGGGCCGACGCAGTGGCACCTCGACAAGCTGGAGCGCAACGGGTACCTGACGCGCGTCCGCCACGGCGGCGAGACGCTGTTCTTCCCGCGCGCGCTCCCGCCGGCGCAGACGCGCAGCCTCGCCGCCCTGCGGCATCCGTCGCGGCGCGCGCTGCTCGAGCTCGCCTCCCGCGCGCAAGGGCTGCGCCCGAGCCAGGCGGCCCGGGAGCTGGGCTTGCAGCCGCCGACCATCCGGCACCACGCGCGGGAGCTGCTCGACCTCGGCCTCCTGGCCCAGCACGGGGACGAGCGCGCGGTGCGCTACGTGCCGACGCAGACCGGGCTGGCCATGCTCGCCAGCCTGCAGGCTCCGGCAGCTTGAGCTGACATCGGAGCGCGTTCCGGCCTCGCCGCTCGCGGGCAGCGGCTCGGCCTCCACGCGCCCGCGACCTCCGGGGGGAGGTCGTCCCTCTCACTTCGCAGCGCACGCCAAGCCGAGCGCGCTGCAGTATGCGGGCAGCCACATCTGCACGGGCCAGGTGACCACCGTGATGAGCGGGCTGCGGCTGCCGAACATCGCGAGCCAGGCGGCACCTGCGGGCAGGTAAAGCACGCCGCCGACGAGCCACGCACGCCAGCGTGTTCCGACGAAGGGCGCGCAAGCGAAGCCAAACGCGGCCCACATCGCGACTGCGCTGAGCCCGACGAAGGCGAGCCCCGCCAGGAACTAACGTCCGATGAAGAGGAATGCTGCGGTCGACGCGAACGAGATGCCGACCGCGCCGAGCGCGAGGATGCCGTGCCGCACGGGTTGCCGGAGCACGCGCGGCAAGGGCTTCAGCCGAAGATGAACCCGACGCCGCCCGCGGCCTCGTCCTCTTCCTTCATGAGCTGGGCGCGGAGCGCGTCCTGGTTCTTCGGCTTCGTCGCGAAGGCGCTGAACAGCTCCTCCGCGCGCTTCACCTGGTGCTCGTTGCCCTCGACGAAGACGAGCTGCGCGCCGGAGGGGAGCCCGTACGGGTGGCCGTCCTTGACGATGATGGTCAGGCGCGAGACCTGGTCGTCGTTCAGGGCCTGGGTGCCCTTGGGGATCTCCTTGCCCGGCACCTCGAACACAGCGAAGGCGGCCATCGGTCTCGGGCGGGGAAGGGGCTGCCCCGCTAAAGGTTTTCGGCCCCGGCCATGCCGGCGCGGAGCAAGGCCTGCCCTTCCGGGCTCGCGGGCTTCGCGAAGAAGGAGCGGGCCGGGCCCTCCTCGCACACGCGGCCCTCGGCCAGCACGAGCACGCGGTCGGCCAGGCGGAGCGCCGCGGGGAGGTCGTGCGTCGCCGCGACCACGCAGCAGCCGAAGTGCGCCTGCCGCCGGACCTCGCGCTCGAGGAGCAGCGCGTTCGCCGGGTCGAGGTGGGCGGTCGCCTCGTCGAGCAGCAGCAGTTCGGGCGCGAGGACCAAGGCGCGCGCGAAGGCCACGCGCTGCTGCTCCCCGGCGCTCAGCTTGCGCGCCGGGGCATCGCGCAGCTCCCAGATGCCGAGCCGCTCCATCGCCGCCCGCGCCGCGCTGTGCGCCTCGTCGCGCGGCCGCTCCCGCGCCTCCAGGCCGAAGAGCACGTTCTCCGCGGCCGTGCGCCGGAACAGCGCAGGCCGCTGGCGCACCAGCCCCACGCGCGGGTCGTCGTGGCGGGGCGGCGCGCCGTCGAGGCGGATGTGGCCCTCGTCGGGCCGCTCGAGGCCGGCGATGCAGCGCAGGAGCGTGCTCTTCCCGCTGCCGCTCGGCCCGAGCAGGACGAGCACCTCGCCGCCGCGCGCCTCGAGGCTGGCGTCGCGCAGGGCCGCGCGCGCCGCGAAGCGCTTGTCCACGCGCTGGACCTCAAGCCGCAGCGGCACCGCCCTCCTCCAGCCGACCGACGAACAGCGCCGTGCCCAGCGCGAGCGCGAGCAGGATGGCCCCGAGGGCGAGGGCGAAGGTGGTGTTGCCCGCGTCCGTCTCCTCGACGATGGCCGTGGTGAGCACGCGCGTGTGGAACAGGATGTTCCCGCCGACGATGATGACCGCGCCCACCTCGCTCACCGCGCGCCCGAAGCCGACGAGGACCGCGCTGGCGATGCCCTCGCGCGCCTCGTGCCCGAAGGTCCGCACGAGCCGCCAGCCCCGCGCACCCAGGCCGAGCGCGGTCTCGTGCAGCGCCGGGTCCACCGCCTCCACCGCGGCCATGCTCAGCCCGAGCACGAGGGGCAGCACGAGCAACGCTTGCGCCACCACCATCGCCTCTGCCGTGAACAGCAAGCCGAAGGAGCCGAGCGGCCCGGCGCGGCTGAGCAGGAGGAACACGAGCAGGCCGACGACGACCGGCGGCATGCCGTACAGCGTGCGGCTCACGATGCGCAGCCAGCGCGCGGCGCGGCTCGGGTGCAGGGCGAGCCAGACGCCGAGGGGCACGCCGACGAGGGCGGCGAGGAACGTGCCCGCGCCCGCCACGGCCAGCGACAGGACGGTGATGCGGAGCAGCTCCGAGGGCAGGTCGCCGCCGATGTGCGTGGCGAGCACGTGCGCGGAACGCAGGGGGACGCGATAAGCTCAGCGGGGCTCCACGACCCCCGCGTCGGGCGTGAACAGCGTGTGCCCGTTCACCGCGTACGCGGCGATGCGCTGCTGCGTCGCCGGGCTGACCATCCAATGGGCGAAGGCCTGCGCCAGGTCCTGCTGCGGGTGCGTGCGGCTGGCGTTGAGCAGCATCACGCTGTACTGGTTGCGCAGCGGCGGCTCGTTCTGGCGGACGATGGCCAGGCCGGGCGGGCTCACGGCGTAGAACGTGCCGTCGTCCGTGAGGCAGTAGGCCTGCAGCTGGTCGGCCACGCGCAGCGTCGCTGCCATGCCCTGGCCGACGCTGTGGTACCACGTGTTGTTGGCGAGCGCGACCCGCTTGGCGTAGTCGAGGCCCGCGGACCTCCACAGCTCCTGCTCTTTCAGGTGGGTCCCGCTCTGGTCGCCGCGGCTGACGAAGGGCAGCGCGTGGT
>JAIVGT010000043.1 GCA_020201485.1 Halobacteriales archaeon | reverse complement strand
TGTACGTGTAGGGCGGGACGAGCTGGGCCTTGTCGTGGACCCCGATGCTCGCCTTCCTGCGGCGCGCGCCGATGCCCCAATGCAGGTCCTCCTGCAATTCCATGATGCCCTGGATGGCCGCGTGCGGAAACTTCAGGCCGGTCACGACCGCGGCGCGCATCACCGGGCGCACGCGACGCACGCTCGGCTCGACGCGGAGCTGCTCCTTCGCGGGCAGGACCTTGTAGCTGCGCAGGCCGGGCTGCTTGCCGCTGTAGGCGCGCACGGCGCGGGCCAGGCCCTCCGTGCTGTACAGGTCGGGCCGGTTCGGGAAGCACTCCACCGCCCATTCCTCGCCCGCGCTCTCCTCGACGCTCGCCCCCATGTCGCGGATGAGGTCGGGGAGCTTGGCGCGCGGCACCTTGCCCAGGCGCTCCAGCTCCGCGATGGGGAAGCGGATGACCGGCACGCGTTCGCGAAAGCCACGGGACTATACATAGGTTGAGCCCGGCGGCGCGCTGGGGGAATCGGTCGAAACTGTCTTGCCCGCGAGCCGGCATCGCCCCGCCGTGGCCGACGAGGCGAGCGGCAGCCGCATCCCCGGCTTCCACAAGCTCACCCGCGAGGAGCGCTTGCGAATCCTCGCCCAGCGCGCCCACCTGACCGCGGAAGAGCAGCGTGCGCTGGAGCAGGCCTTGCCCCTCCCCCTGGCGACGCAGCTCATCGAGAACGTCGTGGGCCAGCACGCCTTGCCCCTGGGCATCGCCACGAACTTCCTCGTGAACGGCAAGGACGTGCTCGTGCCCATGTGCGTGGAGGAGAGCAGCGTGGTCGCCGCGGCGAGCCACGCGGCGAAGCTCGCGCGCGCCCACGGCGGCTTCACCGCGCACGCCGATGCGCCGGTCATGATCGGCCAGGTCCAGCTCCTCGGCGTGCCCGACCCGGGCGCGGCGGAGCAGCGCATCCGCGCCGCGCTCCCCGACCTGCAGCGCATGGCGAACCCGCCCGACAGCACGATGGTGAGGATGGGCGGCGGCCTGAAGGGCCTGGAGTTCCGCGAGCTGGACACGGTCCGCGGTCCGATGCTCGTCGTGCACCTGCTCGTGGACGTGCGCGACGCGATGGGGGCGAACGCCGTGAACACGGTCGCGGAAGGCCTGGCCCCCGTGCTCGAGGAGCTGAGCGGGGGCCGGGCCAACCTGCGCATCCTGAGCAACCTGGCGGACCGGCGCCTCGTGCGCGTGAAGGCCGTGTTCGACGTGGAGGAGCTGGGCGGGGAGCGCGTCGTCGAGAACATCCTCGACGCGTGGGCCTTCGCCGACGCCGACCCGTACCGCGCCGCGACGCACAACAAGGGCGTCATGAACGGCCTGGACGCGGTCGTGGTCGCGACGGGCAACGATTGGCGGGCCACCGAGGCCGGGGCGCACGCCTTCGCCGCGCGCAGCGGCCGCTACCGCAGCCTGACGCGCTACCGCCGCACGGAGCAGGGCCATCTCGAGGGCGAACTGGTCGTGCCCCTGGCGCTCGGCACGGTGGGCGGCGCGACGAAGCTCCTGCCCAGCGCGCAGGCCGCGCTGAAGGTGCTGGGCAACCCGGGCGCCCAGCAGCTGGCGTGCATCGCCGCAAGCGTCGGCCTGGCGCAGAACCTGGCCGCGCTCCGCGCGCTCGGCGACGAAGGCATCCAGAAGGGTCACATGGCCCTGCACGCCAGCAACATCGCGCTGCTGGCGGGCGCGCAGGGCAAGGAAGTGGAAGAGGTCGCGCGCCGGCTCGTGGCCGAGGGCCACGTGCGCCTGGCGCGCGCCAAAGAGGTCTTGGCCGGGCTGCGCTCTCAGTAGACGTCGCAGCCGTCGAGGGCGCTCGCCTTGAGCGTGTCCTTGCCGCCGCTCTGCAGCGGGCCGACGTCGCCGTTGCCCTGCCCGTGGAGCGCCACGTCGGCGTTCTCCTGCGGGTCGCAGATGTCGACGCCCTTGAACACGCCCACGTGGTTGTCGCCCTGGTCGGCGGTCAGGTGCGTGTTGTCCTCGACCTTGCCGTTGTCGACGAGCACGCCGTGGCGCGCGCCGATGCTGGCGTCGCCCGCGCCGGCGCTGCCTTCGAGCACGCCGTGCGTCGCGCCCTCGAGGCCGCCGCTCGTGAGGGCCGCCGTGCCGCTGGCCTGGCCGCCCGACACATCACTGACATCGACCGGCACGTCCACCGGGAGCTCGGCGGGCACGTCCGCGGGCAGCGCCGGGAGGCTCCCCGTCACGCCGCCCAGGTCGGCTCCGACCGAGCCCGCGCCGTTGCCGGTCACGCCCGCGCCGCCGACGCTGGCCGCGATGTTCCCGCTGCCCTCGCCGTGCGCGCTCGCGCCGTGGCCGTTGGCGTTCGCGTTCACGTTGCCGTTCCCGCCCATGTTGACCATGGGCCCGTTCGCGGCCAGCGCCGGGGCGAGCAGGACAAATCCGGCCGCCACCGCCACCGCAACCAGCGCAGTCTTGGGGTTCATGCGCATCGGACCAAGCTCGCCCGCGGAAGGGTCCTGCATTGCGGTCACGACCGCGAACGTGTGGTCGGCCGCGCGAACCCGGCCCGGGGCCCAAGGAAAAGGATGGCGCGCGGCCCAGCCTGCGCTGGGCGAAGCGAGCCGTGGAGAACAAGGGCCCGCGCGCACGGCGCGCGGGGGAGGAAGGAAAGGGACCCGGCGCGGGTGCGGCGCGCCGGGACCGTTGGGGGTGTCGGGTGCGGGATGAGTCGCACTCAGCTCAGGCCGAGGGAGCCGACCGCAGAGCCGGCGCCGCTCAGGCTGCCGTCGAGGCCGCCGAGGTCCGGGCTCGCCAGGTTGCCGTCGAGCTTCGTCTCGGCGCTGGCGCTGCCGTCCGGGCTGACGTGGGCCGTGGCGCCCGCCTTGGCGTCGCCCATGTCGCCCTTGAGGCCGGCGGCGCCGGTGGCGTCCACGCCGTCCTGGCTCGCGGCCAGGCTTCCCTTGGCCTTCGCCGCGGCCTGGTCGGTGCCGACCATGGCCTCGCCGCTCGCCGTCGCGCTCGCGTCGGTGCTGACGTCGGCCGAGCCTTTCGCGTTGCCGCTGGCGTCCGCCGAGGCGGCCGCGTCTGCGGCCGCGTCCGTCGCCGCGCTCGCCGCGCCGGAGACCGCGCCCGCGGCCTCGCCGGCGTCGAGCACGCCGGCCAGGCTGCCGGTCGCCGAGGTCGCGCCCTTCACGGAGCCGGCCGCGGCTGCGTTCGCCGAACCGTTCGCGTCGCCGCTCGCGGCCACGTGACCACCGGCCAGCACGGGGGTCAACGCCACCGAGCCGACGACGATGGCCGCCGCCGTGAGCAGCAACTTGTGCTTCATCAGCAGTTGCAGCATACGGCCCATCCTCGGATGCCAGGGGCAGGTCGTTGTCGGTCAGGACCGCGAACTTGGGGTCGCGACCGCGAACGCCCCTGCGAGGAATCGACCATGCGCGCCTGGCAGGTCGCCGCAGGGCGCGAAAAAAGCAGCGATGAGCCTGCCGGCCCGGCAGGCGAAGAATGGGAAAAGGATGCCGGAGGGCTGGCGGAACGGTGCCAGCCCTCAGGCGGTCGGCCCATCGGCCGGCAGCTCGGGGGAGCCTGCTACGGTGGGCATGCCGGCCGGGGCCGGGTCAGCGTGCATGGGCGGCGGCACGGCCGCCGGGGGCAGCGTGTGCAGCAGCTCGCGGAGCTCGTCCTTCGGGAACAGGCGCAGGCAGTTGCGGCCCACTTGCCGCTCCACCAGGCTCACCTCCTCCAGGCGCTGCGCGTACTTGCTCACGACGCTCTTGCTCACGCCGAGCGTCGTCGCGAGCTGCTCCTGCGTCGCGCCCGGGCTCTGGGCGATCTCCTCGGCGAGGGCGCGCGCGTTCTGCGCCTTCAGCGCGCGGATGGCCGCGGCGCGCACGCTCACGCTGCGCTCGTTGAGGAAGTAGCGCCGGGAGCGGCCCCAGCGATGGGACTGGACCAGGCCCTGCGCCTCGAGGCGCTGCAGGTGGTAGAGCAGCGAGCCCCAGCCCATGGCCAGCCGGCCGTGGAGGTCGCTGATGTTGACGCCCGGCTCCGCGCCGATGATGCGCAGCAGCTCGCGGCGCGTCGGGTGGTCGAGCAAGGACTGGGCGTCGAGCCGCGAGTAGAGCGGGGCGAAGGCCAGGCCGCGCAGCGCGAGCGCGATCATGGCCACGAGGCTGAGCCCGGCTCCGACCTGCACGGCGGGCTGCTGGAGCACGCCGCCGGCGAGCGGGACCCAGGCCCCGACGCTGTCGAGGTGCAGGGGCAACGCCGGCGCAGGCGCATCGCTCGGCGCGACGCTCGTCGGCACGTGCAGCGACACGGGCGGGATGCCTTCCACGGGCAGCCCGGTGTCCAGGCCCTGCGCGGACAGGCTCGCGCCCTCGTCGCTCGCCGCGAGCGAGGCGGGCCCGAGGTCGGCGTTCGCGTTCACGCTCGGCGCGTCCACCGGGCCGAGCGCATGCGCGCTCCCCGCCGCCATCGCGCCCACGACGAGCGCGAGCAGCAATGCCCGATGGCGGCCCCACCGCCTGTTCCCCTGTGCGACTCCCCTCATGTCCATCGGAAGGGCCCTTGGTCGCTTCCGGCATGAAGGTTCTGCCGGGAATGTGTGGCGGGGTGCCGGAGCAAGCGCAGGTTCTCGGAACTCTAGAAGGGCGCCCAGGCGCGGGAGCGAAGGAATGCCGGGACCACCGCCGTTTGCACCGGCACGACATCGCCGGGCATTCGCCCCTCGGGGGGGTGGCTGCGAACGAACATCACAACAGATTTCCGGCAAGAGGCCGGTGCCGCGCCGTGCCCTCCGACCTGGCCCGCCGCGCCGCCCTGGCCTGCCTCCTGGGGCTGGGGCTCGTCGTGCCCGGGCTGGCGGGCCTGGCGAGCGCGGCCCCGGCGCGCGTCGGCCTCGCCTTCGAGCCGCTCGCACCCGTGCCGCCCGGCACGACCGTGCACGTCGCCGGCAACCTCACCTACAGCTACGACGCGCAAGCCGCGAACGCCTCGCGCATCGCCCTCCTCCTCGACGCTCCCATCGCCTGGCTCCACGCATCCCTCACGCCGGACACGTTCAGCGTGGCGGCGAACCACAGCGGGAACCGCACGGTCGTCCCCCTCACGCTCAGCGTGACGGTGGACCCGGGCGCACCCGCCCTCGCGCAGCAGGCGCTCGTCGTGCGTGTCCTGGCGACCGGGAACCCGCCCCTGGAAGCCGCGCAGGCCACGGTCAGCGTCAGCGTGCAGGCCGCGTTCCAGGGCAAGCTGCGCGTCGAGCCGCGCACGCTGGAGCCGCAGCGCCCCGGCGACCCGTTCAACCTCGGGCTCAACGTCACCGCCGAGGGCAACGGCCCGGAGCGCGTGACGATCGAGGCCAACAGCAGCTCGGCCAAGCTGCGCGTCGTGGCCCCGTCGCCGTTCATCCTGGAGCAGGGGGAGACGCGCGTGGCGAACATCAGCGTCCTGGCCGAAGCCCAGGAAGCGGGCACCATCAACATCACCTACGGCAGCACGTACGCCTTCGACGCCAGCCTGCGCGGGGACCAGGGCGCGCTCAGCGTGCCCGTCCGCGTCACGCAGAGCCAGGTGCTGCCTGGGTTCGAGCCGCTGCTCGCCCTCGCAGCGGTCGGCTGCGCGCTGCTCACTTCAGCTGCGCGGCGATGTCGGTGATGAGCCGGTCGCAGTAGCCGCACTGCAGGTGGGAGCAGGGCGCCAACATAGCCTTGCTTCACCTACGGCGTGAAGTCCTCCACCCTGTACGAATAGCTGCCGGAGGTCTTGCCCCCGAACACGAAGGCATGCCCGCTCGCGCAGTGCAGCGTCTGGGTGCAGACTCCTTGGCTCGTTCCGGATACGCTCTCCTGCAACGTGGTGGTGTACGACGCGAACTGGTCGTTTGCATAATCGTACTTCGCGATGCTGTTCGTCGGCCCCGCCGTACATGACGAACCGGAAGCTTGGTCGCCGCCAAACACGTACACGTAGCTCCCGATCAACGTCGCACTGGTCGAAGCGATCCCGCAGCCAAACGTCGCGGTGCGCCCATTGACCGAGGGCGACGAGCCAGGGGTGAAACGATCCACGCTATTCAGGTACGTGCTCGCACCGCTCCGGCCGCCGAAGACATACGCGCAGCCGACACCGGTGCCGCAGGCTGTATCACCGCGCACGAAGACCACGCTGCAACCGGCGCGTGCGTTCGACATGTGCGCTACCGTGCTCGCGCTCCCGGTCCCGGGGTTGAACTCGACGACGTCATCGTAGTATGTCGCCCCATTGCGGCCGCCGAACACGTAGAAGCGGTCGTTGTGGTCATCCCAGATGGCGCACGTCTCCTCGCGCGCCGTAGGCAAGGTCCCAGCGATGTTGAACTGGAGTTCGACGGTGTTCCAAGCGACAATCTTGTCGTAGGTCCCGCCACCAGACACACCACCAAAGATGAAGACCGCCTCATCGGTGAAGAAGTCCGGAGGAGTGTGCGTGGTGGTATCGCGAAGAACCGCACTCGTGTTTGCGCGAGCAGGTTGGAGGACGGAGAGATCCGTGTCCACGGTTCCGAGGCAGAAGTCGAAGTCCGTGATGTCGCCGAGGAACCCGCCTGCGACCGAGTCGTTGTAGCCATACCCTCCGAAGACCGACACGGTGCACTGGCTGTCCGAGGCGGCGCTCATCCACGCGCGGCCGGCGGTCGTGGCTCCGTGTGGAATGTCGTTGCCATAGTAGGAGGTCCCTGCCAATACAGGACCTACGATGAGCAACGAGCTCACGACGAGCGATAGGGTTGTGAGTCGCCGAGGGACGCGGACCGGCATGGGACACTTCTCTGCTTGGACATGGTGCGTCACACTGGCCAAGAA
>JAIVGT010000234.1 GCA_020201485.1 Halobacteriales archaeon | reverse complement strand
GCGGCGAGCAGGACCCGAAGTTCCTCAAGCAGGCCGCGAAGCAGGTGGGCGATGCCCTGCGCGGCAGCGGCGACTGGCACTGCGTCGTGACGAAGAGCACGGTGCTCCCCGGCACGACCGAGGGCATCGTCGGCCTGGCCGTGCAGCGGGCGAGCGGCAAGGTCCCGGGGCCAGGCTTCGGCCTGGCGCACAACCCGGAGTTCCTCAAGGAGGGCGATGCGCTCGCCGACGCCCGGCAGCCGGACCGCCTCGTCGTCGGCGCGCTGGATGACGCGAGCGCCAAAGCCTGCTGGGCGCTGTACGAGGGCATCGCCGCGCCCCGCGTCGGCACCGACATCCGCACCGCGGAGATGATCAAGTACGCGAGCAACGCCATGCTCGCCGCGCGCGTCGGCTTCGCGAACGAGATGGCGAACCTGAGCGAGCAGCTCGGCATCGACGTGCAGCAGGTCATGGAGGGGGTGGGGCTGGACCAGCGCATCGGCCCGAAGTTCCTCCGCGCCGGGGCCGGGTTCGGCGGGAGCTGCTTCCCCAAGGATCTGGCGGCTTTGCTGCGGCTGAGCGAGGAGAAGCGCACGCCGAGCCGCATCCTGCGCGCCGTGCTCGACGGGAACCAGGAGCAGCCCCTGCACGTCGTGCGCATCGCGCGCGAGGCGCTCGGCTCGCTCAAGGGCAAGCGCATCGCCCTGCTCGGCCTGGCGTTCAAGCCGGGCACCGACGACGTGCGCGAGACGCGCGCCTACCCCATCTGGCACGCCCTGCGCAAGGCCGGGGCGCGCGTGGTGTGCTACGACCCGCACGCCGGGCCGAACTTCGCCCTCCTCGCCGGCCACGACGTGGAGCTGGCTGGCACCGTGTTCGACGCCCTCGACCAGGCGGAGTGCGCCATCGTGCAGACGGAGTGGGAGGAGTTCCGCCGCATGCCGCCCGAGCTGTTCAAGCAGCACATGGCGCGCGCCCTGGTCGTGGATGGCCGGCGCGCCTTCGACCCTGCGGCCATGCGCGCTGCGGGCGTGGAGTACCGGGCCATCGGCCTGGGCCGGTGAGCCTCACGCGCCGATGGCTTCCCGCTCCGCCACGACCTCGAGGTGGAAGAAGCCGTCGAACTGGCCGACGTTCGTGAAGCCGAAGCCGGTCGTGCCGTCGGTCTGGCTCGTGAGGAACACGACGAAGCCCCACTGGCTGCGGTTCTGGTACGGGCTGTCCCAGTGGCGCGCGTCCGCCGGGATGGCGAAGGTGAGCTGGTCCCCGTCGCGCTCCCCCGCGGGCGTGAAGAAGCCGCGCGAGCCGGCCTGGACGTAGCCGAGCGTCGGGTGCATGTCGTCCGGGTTGGGCAGGGTGCTGTTGTTCTTCCACGTGAGCACGACGTTGACGACGCCGGTGTGGGGCGGGATGAGCGTGCCGTTGGGCAGGGGGAAGAAGTCGAAGCCGCCGTTGTTCTCGCCGCCGCCGAACGGGTCGAGGAAGAAATCCGCCGGGATGAACAGCACGTCCGTCTCCGACGCCGCGGCCGTGACGTTGAGGATGGGCAGGGTGGTGTTCGCGCCCCAGTAGTCCGGGTGGGGCGGGGCGACGAACAGCGTGTCGTTGCGGAACGCCTTCACCGTGACGTGCGCCGTGCCGTTGAACAGCCCGGGCCCGTTCGCGCTCGACGGCTGGAGGTAGAAGCCCCACTTCGACACCGAGGTGTGCGGGATGTCGTTGCTCAGCAGGTCGCAGGCGATGCCGACCGTGCCGCCGCCCGCGCCCATGGGCGGGGCGTAGGTCACGCGCTGGCTGCTGGCGTTGTTCCAGCCCAGGCGCAGGCCAGTGATGGTCGGGCTGTCCGCCCACGTGACCGTGACCTCGAGCTTGTTCGTCTCCGGGGGGACGATGCTGCCCTCGGGGAGGAGGAAGCTGGTCCCGCCGGCGGAGGCGCGGAAGCCGAAGTTGAAGAAGCCGCCGTTGCGGTTCGTCGGGTCGGGGACGAGGGGCGCGCTGTCCACGTCCGCGTCCATCAGCACCTTCTCGAGCGCGCCGCCCCAGTAGTTGTGGGTGTGGAACTTCTCGTCCAGGCTCTTCTGGAACTCGCCCGGCCCGTCGCCGCTCGTGACGTTCGCCGCCTCCGTGGCGTTGACGAGCTTGGGCTGGTCGATGGGCTTGGCCGCGGCCGGTTGCTCCTGGGCGGCCTTGGGTGTGGCCGTGCAGCCCGCCAAGGCGGGGGTGAGCAAGGCGAGCAGCAGGGCTGCGAGCAGGCGGCGGTCCATCGGGCCGCGTGAGGCGGGCCGCGTTTTAGCCTTTGTGGCCTGGCTGCTGCACAGTTTTCCGCGCGGCCGCCCGCGGATACTTCCGCAGCGGAACCGGCATCGGCTTCCTCGTGTCGTCTTCAGACCGTGGGCGCTGTCGCAAGGCTGAAAGCTGTCCGGACTTCATCAAGCCCGGGCGATAAAAAGCTACACTTAAGCCGATGACGCCAGTCGGGCTATAAAGGGCTCCACAATCTTCATATGGGGGACCCGACTTACCAACGTCGCTCTGGCAGGTTTCTGGCATGCGTCCTCTCGGTCGAGCCGTCAACGTGACCCCCCGCGGCCAACTCTTGGTCCGGGGCAAGAGCTCCCCCCGCGTGGGGGACCGGGTCACGGACGTGCGGGGCCGCGAGGTCGGTCGCGTGCAGGACCTGGTGGGGCCGGTGCGAGAGCCGTACGTGGTCGTGTTCGTGGCGCAGAAGGGCTCGGCCCCGAAGCTCCTCGGCCAGGACCTGTTCACCAGGTGACATGCGATGCCGGGCAAGGAAGACGTGGACGCGGAGCAGATCGAAGAGGTCAGCCAGTGCCCCGAGTGCGGGAGCAAGCACCTCACGCGCGACTATGAGCGCGGCGAGCTCGTCTGCCAGTCGTGCGGCCTCGTCCTCGACGAGCACTTCATCGACCAGGGCCCGGAGTGGCGCGCCTTCGACCACGAGCAGCGCGAGAAGCGCGCCCGTGTCGGTGCGCCCATGACCTACACCATCCACGACAAGGGTCTGAGCACGGAGATCGGCTGGCGGAACAAAGACTCGTACGGCAAGAACATCCCGACGAAGTCCCGCGCCCAACTGTACCGCCTGCGCAAGTGGCAGCGCCGCATCCGCGTGAGCAACGCCACGGAGCGCAACCTCGCCTTCGCCCTGAGCGAGCTGGACCGCATGGCGTCGCGCATGGGCCTGCCGCGCAACGTGCGCGAGACCGCGGCCATGATCTACCGCCGCGCCGTGCAGAAGAACCTCATCCGCGGCCGGAGCATCGAGGGCGTGGCTGCGGCAAGCCTGTACGCCGCCTGCCGGCAGTGCAACGTGCCCCGCACGCTCGACGAGATCGCCGACGCCAGCCGCGTGTCGCGCAAGGAGATCGGCCGCACCTACCGCTTCATCGCCCGCGAGCTGAAGCTGAAGCTGATGCCCACGAGCCCCATCGACTACATCCCGCGGTTCTGCTCCGAGCTGAAGCTGAGCGGCGAGATCCAGGCGAAGGCGGTCGAGATCCTGAAGCAGGCCGCGGACAAGGAGCTCACCAGCGGACGCGGGCCGACGGGCGTGGCCGCCGCTGCGCTGTACATCAGCTCGATTCTGTGCGGCGAGCGCCGGACGCAGCGCGAGGTGGCGGATGTCGCGGGCGTGACCGAGGTCACGATCCGCAACCGCTACAAGGAGCTGGCGGAGAAGCTGGATATTGATATCATCCTGTGAGCGCCAGGGCTCCGATGATGTCGCCCGGGACAGCAGCGAGCTTTGGCCAAGATCCACGGAGGCGTCGGGACCGCGAAGCCGCAGCCAGCGCCCACAGATGGACCCAAGCGCCTGATTGCCCGAGCGGCTGGGCACGGAGTTGGAGAGGGAGCCGCAACATCCCGGCACAATCTGGGAAAACGGCTAAACCCTGTCGCACGCGTCTGCGCTGGGTGAGAACATCCCATCCAAGACCCCACCAGCGACCGTGAACGTGCGATTCCGCGTCCCGTTCGGGAGGGCCAAGTTCGTCGAGGCCTTCATGCCGGACGCCGAGAAGCTCGCGAAGCTGCCCAACCTGCGATGGAAGATCTGGACGTTCGACGATGACGCGCACGAGTTCGCGAGCGTGTACTTGTTCGACGAGATCAAGAGCGCGAAGGCGTTCGCTCACGGCCCCGTTCTCGCGGCGATCAAGTCCGACCCCAAATTCAAGGACTTCAGCGTGAGCGTCCACGAAGTGATGGAAGACCTCACGCGGGTGACGCGCGGACCCATCGGCTGACACGGTACGGAATCCCCCGGCGCGCAGCGTGGCGCCGCGACGTTCGCGCTTGGCCCCGCCGCCGTCTCTGCGGCGTCCCCCGACAAGCGCAATCGTCCCGTGCGCCCCAGGGACTCCATCCCCCTTCTGCTCCGAGCTGAAGCTGCGGACATCGGCAGCATCCTGTGCGGCGAGCGCCGGACGCAGCGCGAGGTAGGTCACGATCCGCAACCGCTCCAAGGAGCGCGGAGAAGCTGGATATCGGCATCATCCTGTGAGCCCGGGGCTCGGCCCGTTTCGGCCGATGCCTCCGCGAGCACAGGCCCGCGCCCGACGCGCGCCGTTCGACTGCGTCAGGAGGAAACTCCTTGCCCCGCCCGTGCCCTGCGGTGCGCATGGCCGCCGCGTCGACGCGTCCCGCCGCGACGCCGGTCCCGCCCATCCTCTACGGCACCGCGTGGAAGGAGGACCGCACCGAGGCGCTCGTCCGCGCCGCCCTGAAGGCAGGCTTCCGCGGCATCGACACAGCGAACCAGCGCAGGCATTACCACGAGGCGGGCGTGGGCGCCGCGGTGAAGCACGCCCTCGCGAGCGGCGCGGTCGCGCGCGCCGATCTGTTCCTGCAGACGAAGTTCACGTTCCTGCCCGGCCAGGACGCGCGCCTCCCCTACGACCCGCGCGCCCCTGTCGCCCAGCAGGTCGCGCAGTCCTTCGCCAGCTCGCTCGACCATCTCGGTGTGGAGACCCTCGACGCGTACGTGCTGCACGGGCCCTCGGCGCGGCACGGCCTCGCACCGGAGGACTGGGAGGCGTGGGCCGCGATGGAGGACCTGCAGCGCGCCGGCCAGGCGCGGCAGCTCGGCGTCTCGAACGTCACCCTCGACCAACTCGCGGAGCTGCATGCGCGCGCCCGCGTCAAGCCCAGCATCGTGCAGAACCGCACGCTCGTCTACCCGCAGGGCGACGCGGCGACGCGCGCCTTCTCCCGCGAGCACGGCATTGCGTACGAAGGCTTCTCCCTGCTCACCGCGGCCCCCCAGCTCCTGACGCGGCCCGAGGCCACGCGGCCGGCGGCCAGGCTGGGCACGACGCCGGCCGCGGTCGTGCTGCGCTTCTGGGTCGAGCAGGGCGTCGTTGTGCTGACTGGCACGACCTCCGAGGCGCACATGGGCGACGACTTCGGCGTCCTCGGCCTCGCCCTTGCCGACGACGAGCGCGTCGCCATCGCCCGCCTGCTCGGCGTGTCTTGAGCCGGGCACGACCACCACGCATCCTGAGCTCGCATCGACATCATCCCGGGAGCTGGCGCGTTGAGCAACGTTCATCCGCCCGCGCGCGCGTGCCATCACCGATGCTGCGACGCTGCGCGCTGCTCGTGGTCCCCGCCCTCCTCCTCGCCGGATGCGCGAGCCCGCTCAACTCCTTCGACACCGGCCACTGCCACGCCGAGCACCGGGCGGTCCTGGACACGGGCGGCAGCCCGTGGGCCTTCCAGAAGGTCGCGCCGCACGAGGACGGCATCAACCGCGTGTACACCTGGGGGCTGGACCGCGAGGGCGGCTGCGTCGGGGACGTGCATCTGCAGGTGCACGGAGGCGTGGTGACTGGCACCGCCGGCTGCGCTGGCGTGGACCTGGCGAAATCCCGCCTCTACCTCAACATGTCCCTCGCCCCCTTCGAGGAGAGCCTGTCTCCTCTCGACCACGAGGGCCAGCGCGAATGGCTCTTCGACCACACGTATTCCTACGGGCCCGATGCCCTCGGCGACCAGCCGCAAGCGTGGCATGTGCGCCTGGAGCTGACGGTGTTCCACGAAGACTTGGTGCTCTCGGAGCACATCGACGATTGCGTGCACGCCTCGCTCCGCGCCATGGAAGTGGTCGCGAACGACCACGACTTCAGGGCCTAGGCCGGCGCGGCTCCGGCACGGCCCGGCCGGGGGCGCGGATGCGACCGCGTCACCCGGCCTGCTCCGTCCGCACCGCATCGAGGAAACGCGCATGTTCCTCCTCGTGCAGGCCCAAATCGCGGCGCAACCCGCGGAGGAAGTCGTCGTCCTCGCGGCCCTCGGCCACGGTCCGCGCCAGCGCGACGCGGTACACCTCCGAGGTGCGCCTCCGGCGGTAGTCTTCGCTGTCATCGACGGACGGGAAGATCCGGTCCGCGACCCGCCGGCGCAGCGGCGCGCCCACCGCCGCGCCCACGGCGACCGCGCCCAGGCCGACGGCGACCTGCTGCTCGACGGGGAGCGACGACGTGTACACGGAGCTGACGAGGCTGAGGGCCGCGTCGAGGGCCAGGCCGAGGATGAGGGGGAAGCTGACGAGCACCGCGCGCTTGAGCTGGAGCTCCAAGCCGAACAGGTGGTGCTCCAGGATGCCGTACGCCACGAGGGCCGCGGCCAGGATGCGCGCCACGCCGTTCAGCTCGATGCGCACGCCCCAGAGGAGGGGCGCGGCGGCGAGGGTCCCGAGGAGGAGCGGTCCGACGACGAGGCCGAGCACAGAGCGGTCGAGCCGGTCCGCGTCGGGCCGGCCGCGGGCCACGCGCCGCGCCAGGCGCGCTCCGAGGGCGAGGACGAAGGCGGTGCCGAGGGCGAACAGGGCGAGAT
>JAIVGT010000233.1 GCA_020201485.1 Halobacteriales archaeon | reverse complement strand
CCTGCGCACCGCGGTCGAGGAGATCGAGGTCGGCGCGGGCGTGGACGTGCTCCTGCACAACGCCCTCGCCCCCACGAACGACCACTCCTGGCTGCGCGACGGCGAGGTCCTTGCCTTGGGCGCGCACGCCGCCCCGCCCGGCGCGGACACGCGCGTCGCGCCCCGCCTCCCGTCGGACGCCACCGGCCTGCTCGGGGAGCGGCCCATCGCCGACGCGACGCAGCCCGGCACCGCCCCGGGCGAGGTCGCGAGCGTGGCGGGCATCCTGGCGCCGGTCCTGGCCAGCGCCATGCCGGTCGCGGCCATCGCCGCCGGGACGATGCTCGTCGGCTTCGCCCTCTACCACCTCATCAAGAAGAACGCCATCCTGAAGAACAAGGTGCGCAGCGCCATCGCCGAGCAGGTCCTGGCCCACCCGGGCAGCACCATCACCGAGATCGCGGCCTCGGTCGGCGTCACGCACCAGACGGCGAGCTACCACCTCCGCCTGCTCCAGGAGCACGGCCTGGTCATCGGCGTGGAGCGCGGCAACAAGCGCCTGTACTTCCGCAACGACGGCTCGTTCAACCAGGAGGAGCGCGGCCTGGTCGCGGTGCTGCGCGACCCGGAGAGCATGCGCGTCCTGCAGCTCATCCGCGAGAACCCGTGGATCATGAAGAACGAGGCGGCCATGGCCCTGGGCGTGAGCCGCAACACGCTGAACTGGCACCTGCAGAAGCTGCTCAGCGCCGGCCTGGTGAGCGAGGCGCGCGAGAACGGCCACTGCTTCCTGTTCTGCAACAAGCAGGCCAACGGCGTGCTGCTGGGCACCGTGGCGCAGAAGGTCGAGGAGCGCCGGGCGCTCTCCCCGGCCGCGCCCGAGGTGCCGGGCATGCCGGTCGCGCCCCACGTGCCGATGGACGGCAGCGGCCTGGGCCACCCGGCCTGAGGGCGACGTCGCAGGCGTGCGAGGGCAGACGCGCGCGTCGGGAGCGGCACGCGCCCCCCGGAGCGTTCCGACAACGTTTTGAGCCCCGGCCCGAGCCGCGTGGCTAGCTTCATGGCGCAAGCCTTCCTGCTTCCAGGGTGGCGGTCCGTGGAGCCATCCGCGCGGCGTTCCTGGCCAACGTGGCCATCGCCCTGTTCAAGCTCGGCGCGGCGCTCATCAGCGGCTCGAGCGCCATGCTCGCCGAGTCCTACCACAGCCTGAGCGACACGCTGAACCAGGTGTTCCTGTTCGTCGGGCTGCGCGGGAGCGAGAAGCCGGCAGACGAGAAGCACCCGTTCGGCTACGGCAAGGCGCGGTACTTCTGGAGCTTCGTCGTCGCCGTGCTGCTGTTCGGGGTCGCCGGCACGCTGAGCCTCGTCGAGGGCGTGAACAAGCTGCTCCACCCGACGCCGCTGGACTGGGAGGACGCGAAGTGGAGCTTCGCCGCCCTGGCCTTCGCCAGCGTGTTCGAGGGGTTCGCGCTCGCCGTGAGCGTGCGGGAGCTGCGGCGGAAGCAGGAGGAGCTGGACGCGACCGGGCTGATGGACGCGCTGCGGCGCAGCAAGGACGCCACGCTCGCCACGGTCGTGTTCGAGGACAGCCTGGCCCAGGTGGGCGTGGCCATCGCCACCGTCGGCATCAGCGCCACGCTCCTCACCGGGGACGGCCGCTTCGACGGCGCGGCCAGCCTGCTCATCGGCTTGGTGCTCATGGGCTTCGCCATCATCCTGGCGAAGCAGAACCAGGACCTGCTCATCGGCGAGGCCATGGACCCGGCGCTCCGGCTGCGCATCATCCGCGCCCTGGAGGCGCACCCGCTCGTGAACCGCGTCATCAGCCTGAAGACGATGCACATGAGCCCGCGCGACGTGCTCGTGGCGTGCGAGATCAACTTCCGCGACGGGCTGACGACGGACGACCTGGAGCGCGCCATCGACGAGGTGGAGACGGTCATCCGCACCATCGCCCCGCAGGTGAAGACGTGCTTCGTCGAGCCCCAGGACATGGCGGGCACGGAGGGCAAGGCCCGCCCCACGCCCACGATGCGCATGCCGGAGTGAGCCTCACGGCTTCGGCTTCTGCACCTGCTCCGGCTTGAGGTACTCGACCGCCTGCGCCAGCTTGTTCACGCCGCGCACGACCATGCGCTGCCGCGGGGAGCTGCGCTTCACGAGGAGCACCGCGCCCTCCGCCCGGGCCGCGACGCGCTCCGGGAGCGTGCCGAAGAGCTGGCGGTGCCAGGCCGGCTCGTCGCTCGCGCCGATGAGGAGCAGGTCTCCCGGCTGCGCCGCCTGCAGCAGGCCGGCCTCGGCGCTCGCGGCGCGCACCGTCTTGAACTGCGCCTCCCACGGCCCGATGCCGGCGTCGGCGACCACGCTCGCGAGGCGCGCCTCGGGCTCGACCGCGCCGCTCGGGGTGATGACGGTCAGCGCCACGAGGTCGGTGCCGCGCGCCTTCGCCAACGCCCCCGCCAGCTCCGCGCCGAGCTTGGCGTGCTTGCCCCGGCCGCGCGCGGCGAGCACGACGCGCCGCGGGCTGCCGCTGCGCGACTCGCGGTACACGGCCACGTCGCACGGGGCCTCGCGCACCACCGGGTCGAGCGTGCTGCCCAGCACGTGCTCGCGCAGGCTGGGCCGGCCGCGCCAGCCGAGGAGGATGAGGTCCGTGCCCTCCTCCTCCGCCGTCTCCAGGATGGCCTTGGCCGGGTCGTGCGCGATCTTGATGACGGTGTGCACGGGCACGTCGCGCGGGAACTGCCGGGCTGCGTCGCGCATGAACGGCTTGGCCGGCTCGGCGAAGTGGCGCGCGGCGCTGGGCAGCGTGGCGCGGGGCACGGTGACCACGTGCAGCAGGAGCACGTCGCCGCCCTTCGCGCGCGCGATGTCGCTCGCGACCGCGGCGAGCGAGCCGAGGGTCGCCGGGTTGGCCACGGGCAGGAGCACGCTGTACCCCCGGCGCTCCGCGGCGTGGATGTCGAAGGCCTTCTCCGTGCGCGGCTCGGGCGCCGGGCTGAGCCGGCGGGCATAGCCGTAGTGCACGGCGAGCCCGACGCCGACCCAGGCCGCGGCGGCGAGCCACGACACCGGGCTGTACAGGTAGAGCGCGACGGCGAGGGCGACCTGCGCGGCGATGCCGACGATGGACAGGTAGGGGAAGAACGGCGCGCGGAAGCCGTAGTCCATGTGCTTCGTGGTCTTGCGGAGCTTGATGTAGCTCACGTTGACCATGAAGAACAGCATGAGGAACATGATGTCGGCCGCGGCCGCGACCGCCTCGATGGGCAGGAGGGCGGCCATGGCGGCGATGAGCAGGCCGGAGAAGACGATGCTCGCGTCCGGGGCCTGGCTGCGCGGGTTCACGCGGGCGAACACGCGGGGCAGGACGTTGTCGCGCGCCATGGCGAAGCTCACGCGGGAGCTGGAGTAGATGGTGCTGTTCAGGGCGGTGACGTTGCTCAGCATGGCCCCGACGAGCACGATGACCGCGCCCACGCCGAACGGGATGAACTGCCCGGCGGCCGCGACGAGCCCGACCTCGCCCTTGCTCGCCAGCCACGCCCAGCTCTCGCCGCCGTCCGGGCTCTGCACCGCCCCGATGCTCAGGATGGCGACCCACACCAGCAGCGGGGCCATGATGACCACGCTCAGGATGCAGGCCAGGGGGACGTTGCGCTTCGGCCGGCGCACCTCCTCGCTCGCCTGGGCGATGATCTCGTAGCCCTCGAAGGCGATGAAGGTCAGGCCCATCGTCAGGAACACGCCGGTGAAGCCGAAGGGGAGCATGCCCTGCCAGTCGCCGAGGTGGAGGCGCTGGACCGCCGCCTCCGGGTGCTTGAACAGCGCGAGCGTGCCGAAGACGAGGAAGATGGCGAGGACGACGAGGACGATGCTCGTGACGGCGTTCTCGGTGCGCGCCGCCGCCTTCACGCCGCGGTAGTTCAGGAGCACGAAGAACGCCGTGATGCCGAGGGCGGCGAGCTTCAGCGTGATGGCGGGCGTGTCCGGCCCGGCCCAGCCGGCGTACTGCAGCAGGAACACGAGGTACGCGCCGCTTGCCAGGGCGTAGACGGCGCACGCGACCGCGTGGCTGAACCAACTCATCCAGCCCCCGAGGAAGCCGAACGGCTCGCGCAGCGCGTCCTTGATCCAGAGGTAGCCCCCGCCCGCGTCGTGGTAGGCGCTCGCCAGCTCGGCATAGACGAGGAGCGTGGGGATGGTGACGATGGCGTTCAGGGCCAAGGCCAGCCACACCGCCGGCCCGCTGACCGCCGCGGCGATGCCGGGCATGATGAAGATGCCGCCGCCCATGAGCGCGCCCACGCCGAGCAGCGTGGCGTCGGCGAGGGTGAGGTCGCGCGCCAGGCGCACCTGGGTCCCGCCGGGGGCGTGGTCGTGGCGCGGCGCGTCGCCGCCGAAGTCGCCCAGGTCGCCCGGCACCTCGTCAGGGCCTCCGTCCGGGGCGCAGGGAGTCGCGGACCACGAGCGTGCTCACCGGGCAGTGGCGGAGCAGGCCGGCGCTGATGTCGCGGGTGAGCAGGCTCGGGGCGTCCTCGGCGTGGGCCCCGATGACGAGCAGGTCGTAGCTGCCCTCCTTGAGCTCGGCCACCACCTCCTCCACGACCGGCCCGACGCGCACCCGCGCTTCGCCCTTCAGCCCGGCTTGCAGGACGCGCTGCCGCAGCTCGCGCAGGTGCAGCGCCGCCGGCTCGTCGCTGCCCAGGAACTCCGTCTCCGCCTGCTCCTTGATGTAGTCGTAGAGGGCGATCTGGCTGACGACGTGCAGCACGTTCACCTGCATGTCGAAGACGCGCGCCAGGCGCAGCGTCGCGTCCACGTCCTGCACGCCCTGCGGCCCGCCTTCCGTGGCAACGAGCGCCTTCTCGAAGCCCGGGCCTTTGCCGCGCGCCATGAGCACGCTGCACGCGGTGCGCGACACGATGCGGCTCACGATGTGGCCATGCACGAGCCAGTCCCGGCCGCCCAGGGGCGCGAGCACGAGCAGGTCGAAGCCCTCGTTCGCCACCTCGGGCACGACCTGCTCCACGAGGCCGGGCTGGGCGCGGAGCGCGAGGTGCTCCTTGTCCAGGCCGAGGATGTTCTCCGCGCGCCGCAGCACGTCCTGCTGCCGGCGCTTGATGCGCTCCGCCGTGAGCACGGTCGCATGGCCGCCGGTCGCGCGCGCCAGGCGGGCCGCCACGGTCGCGGCGGACTCCCAGTTGCGGGAGCTGTCCGCGTGGAGCAACAGTCTCATGGCGGTTCCCCGCCGGGACGAGCCCGGGGTCAGAGCAGGAGCAGGAGCAGAGGGCATATAAAAATCACCATCACGAACGCGGCCACCGTGCGGCGCGAGCGGAGCACGGCGCGGCTCGACCGGTACACGAGGTCCTCGAAGCGTTCGTAGGCCAGGGCGATGACGAGCACGCACACCACGAGCACGCCGAGCAGCTCGGCCAGCACGACCGTGAACGCGGCCGCGCCGCCGACGAGGACGGACGCGAACAACGTGTCCACGAACGTGCCCACGTCCGCGCCCATGACATAGGGCACGACGTTCTCGCGGCGGATGATGCCCTTCGCGGTCAGCGGCACGAGCAGGCTCAAGCTCACGGCGCGGCTCAGCGTCAGGACCGTCACCCCCGCTCCGAGCGCGAACAGCACGCTCGGGCGGTAGATGGCCTCGGACACGCGCGAGAAGCGCCCGACGCGCTTCGTCATGTCGGGCAGCGCGTGGTCGAACAGGCGGAACGCGAGCAGGACCGCGCCCACCCCCAGGACGAAGACGAGCAGCGCCGGAACCCGGGCGGCGAGCCACCGCGCCACGCCGCCGAACGTGGCGTCGATGAAGTCGAGCAGGGTGGGCGGCGTGGTGATGGTGTACGCGTCCAGCACGTGCAGCTCGAGCAGGACCAGCCCGACGAGGATGCCCGTCCCGTAGATGCAGAAGCTCGTGATCAGCGTGAGCACGCCCGCGTGCAGGGTGAGCATGCCCTTGCGGTGGCTCTTCCGCAGCTGGTACAGGAATCCCACGAACAGCACGACGAACGTCCCGCCGAGCCGGGCCCCGGCGATCATGGCGAACGTCTCGATGCGGTCCAGCACGTGCCCCGCGAACAGCGTCAAGGCGGTGACGGCGATGGGCGCGCCGCTCAGGTCGAAGTAGCTCAGCAGCCAGCCGAAGCCGAGGGCGTTCACAGGGCCGTGGATGTGCAGCCATTCCCGGGCGATGGGCGTGATGGCGCGGGCCCCGGTCTTGAGCAGCTGGATGGCTTGGACGAACACGGCGAACGCCGTGAGCCCGAGCAGCGCCTTGCGGGCCACGGCCCAGGGCGGCGCGCGCGGACCGGGCGGTGCCCCATCTTCCGGCGTGCGCTCGTGGACCACCGCACCCCTCCTCCGGCCGCGTCCGGCGCGGCGCGGCCTGGCAGGGGCTCGGGGCGGCATCGCATGAGGATGGTGGGACGTCCGTAAGTGCGCTGCGAGACGTGGCGCGGGCGCAAACCGCTTTGCCGGGAGGGGGCATGTCGGGCCATGCAGGACTGCATCTTCTGCCGCATCGTGCAAGGCAGCATCCCGGCGCGGCGGGTGTGGGAGGACGAGCACGCGCTCGCCTTCCTTGACGCCTACCCCCTCGCGCGCGGGCACACCTTGCATCCACGGCATGCGCTGGGAGCGGCCGAAGCTGCCGGCGGAAGAGCTGGACGGGCTGGCGCAGAGAGTGCGTGCCCTGCCATGACGCGCGCCTAGAACGGCGGGGGGCCGGGCTCGCCGTCGTCGCGCACCAGGCCGAAGTCGCGGAGGAAGTGGCGGTAGCGGTTGTACTCGCGCAGGAACGCCTCGCCCTTCGGCGTCACGAGGTAGGGCGGCCCGGTGAGCAGGCCGAGCTGGACCAGCTCCCCGATGTACTGCCGCGCGCGGTCGCTCGGCAGGTTGGCGTCGCTCTGCACGGGCGTGATGCGCGCGCCGTCGGCCGTGCCCCGGGCTTTCACCGCGCGCAGCAGGTCGGCGTAGATCTGCACGCGGTCACGGGCCACGCCCAGCCTCCGGGGCCTCGCGTCGCTCGAGGAGGAGCGTGCCGGCGAACGCGAGCAGGCCGGCGAGCAGCGTGGCATCGGCCCCGACGGCGAGCAGCTGCTCCAGGCCCGGCTGCTCCTGTCCGGCCACGGCGAGCACGACCTGGCTGCAGGCGAGGAAGGTGAAGCCGATGGCGACCAGGCCCTGGTGCCCGGGCCGCGTAGCCGGCCGCGCCATGCGCAGGGCCACGAAGCCGGCGAGCGCCGCGGTGAAGAGGTACACGAGCGTGTCCACGGCGGCCAGCACCGGGTGCAGAACCTCGAACGCGACGAACGGCGCGATGCCCACCGCGCCGGCGAGCAGGAGCACCTGGTACGCGAAGCCGAAACCCCGCTCCGGCATGTCGCCGTGCCGCGCCGCGAGCAGGTAGCCGAGGCCGATGGCGGCAAACGCCATCACCTGGAGGAAGATGCGCGCCGCGTCCCAGACGTCGAATCCGCCGCCGAGCACGCTCGGGCTGAGGAGGGGCGCGCTCAACGCGAGCGCGACGAAGCCCAAGCCCGGGAGGCGGAGCACGGTCAGCCCGCCGAGGCGCTGCGACACGAGGAGGAAGCGCGCGCCGAGGCCGAAGGCGAGGAGGGCGATGCACGCGTCGGCGGCCGTGGCGACCAGGGACAGCTCGGACATGCGTTTCAACCGCCACGGCCGCCGCGTGCGCGCGCCGGCACGGGGACCGGCGGGGAGGAGGGGGCGGCCGGAGCTGGGAGCAGAGGCCCGGCCCGTCCTCGGGCGTGCCAGCGCGGCGCGGGGGTTTGAGAGGTGCGGACGCCCTGTCCTTGCACGGCCCCGGAGCAGGCACCGGCGTCTTGAGGGCTTGGTCACGCCGCGGTGCGCGCATACGCGACGCTCTCCCAGCTCGGCAGGGGCGGGGGTTGCTGGCCGGTGGGCAGGAGCTTGCTTCCCGTCTGCGCCTCCCACGTGACGTGCACGCCGCCCTGCGGGTCGAAGGCCACGCCGAGGAAGTCCCCGCGTACCAGGCGAGGGCCACGTGGTCCTTCGCGCCCGCCGCCGGGTAGGGGAAGAGGAACGTCTTGGCCGGCGTGGGGAGCGCGAACGTCTGCCAGTGCTTGCCCTGGTCCGTGCTGCGCGCGACGGCGGGAGCGCAACCTGCGCCATCGCTGCCGGCGCAGGCGTTGGCCCACCATTGGCCCGCCGCATCGACGGCGAGCGTGGGCTCGCGCGTCCGCAGCTCCATGGGCGCGAAGCCGACGAAGGTGCCGTCGGGCTTCCAGGAGCGCACCCCCCAGCCGGAGTCGCCCGCGCTCGCCGCCTCGACGACGAGCTGCTGGACGGGGTCCCACGCCAGGTCCGCGCCCTGGCTCTGCGTCATCGGGTCGAAGCTCGTGATGCTCCACGTCGCGCCCGCGTCGTGCGTCACGGCGAACGTGGGCCGGTCCAAGGTCTGGCCGGTGATGAGGTAGGCGTCCTTCGCCGTCGGGGCCACGACCCACATGCGGTCCGTCGCGCCGGGCACGACGATGGGCGGGCAGGTCCACGTCGCGCCCTGGTCGCTGCTCGTGCAGACCGTGGTCTGGCCCACGTACGGCCAGTCGAAGGCGATGTAGGCCCGGCCATCCGGGGCGAGGGCGAGCGCGCTGTCGCTCGCGTACATCGGGAGCGCGCCCTTGAAGTCCACCGCGGCGAAGCTCTTGCCCGCGTCGTGGCTCACGTAGAGGTACTGCAGCGCGGCGATGTACACCGTGCCGTTCCCATCCGCGCGGATGACCGGCTCGTTGCCGTAGCCGCCCACGTCGAGGGCGGGCAGGAAGCTGGGCAGGGCCGGGAGCGTGACCGGGAGGCCGGCTTGCTGGAGGGGTGCGGCCGTGCAACCGGCCAGGGCCACGGCGACGAGGAGGAGCGCGACGCGCACGCCGGGGCAGGACCCTTCGCAGGGCAAGAAGGTTGCCGTGGCCGCGCTGCCCGCCAGGGCCAGCCCTTCATGAGCGCCGGGCCATGGCTGCGCGAGGGGGGACCCGGAGCGCGACGCGGGCTTGTGCACCGATCGGCGCGTCGCTAGCCGTCCTTGTACCGCACGCCCAGCCCGCCGTGGGGGAACTTCCAGCTCACCGCGCCGTTCCCGCCGGCGTGGCACACCACGCGGCACGTGCCGCACTCCAGGC
>JAIVGT010000189.1 GCA_020201485.1 Halobacteriales archaeon | reverse complement strand
GTCCCCGGCCTGGGGGAATCCGGGATGGGCGAGGTGGAAGCCCGCCATGCGCCCGGGGATGACGCGGTGCGGCAGGAGCACGCCCTTCGGCTGCGCGGTGGTGCCGCTCGTGAACATCAGGCTCCACGGCGCGTCGCCGCCGCGCGCGGATTCCTCGGGCAGCGCCGCAGGGCCGTCGTGCCCGAGCGCACCATCCGTCCCGCGCACGGGCAGCGTCGGCATCGCCTCGCGCACCGCCTCCGCGCGCGACGCGTGGACGACGGCGAGCCGCGGCTGCGCGGCCTGGAGGCGCGCGGCGAGCCCATCGGGGCCGAAGATGGGGCTGAGCGGCACGCTGACCGCGCCGAGGCGGGACAGCGCGACGTGCAGCGCCGGGGCGAGCGGGCATTGCGGCAGCACGACCGCGACGCGGTCGCCGGGCTGCACGCCGGCCTGGCGCAGGTCGAGCGCGACGCCGCGGCTCGCCCGCGCGAGCTCGCCGAAGGTCCAGCGCTCCACGCGGCCGCCGGCCCAGGCGAAGCGCAGCGCTTCGCGGTCCTGCGGTTGCCGGTCGGAGCAGAGCGCGTGCACGGGCGCGTCGAGCGGGAAGCTCATGCGCGCTCCCGGCGGGCGTGCTCCTCGCCGCTCCACCGGAAGAGCAACGCACGGCGTCCGTCGTCGTCCGCCGCCAGCCATTGCTGCAGCTGCGCCTGGAGCTTGCCGCCCGTGAGCCGCGCGATGGTCGCGCCATCGGCGAAGGCGTAGGTCGTGCGCGCCGTGCTCGCCAGCTTTCCCCCGGGCAGCTCGATGCGGCTGTCGAACGTGCCCTGCTTCTCCCCGACCTCGCCCACGCGGCCGGTGATGCGCAGCTCCGCGCCGAGCGGGATGGGTTTGAGGAAGCGCACGTCCATGTGCGTGGTGAAGCCGCTCCGGCAGGCGATGGCGATCATGGCCCAGGCCGCGGCGTCGTCGTGCAGCGCGGCGAAGCCCGCGCCGTGCAGCAGGCCGGGCCAGCCCTCAGCGTGGTCGTTGGCCGTCCACGTCGCCTCGACGTGGTCGCCGGCGTACCAGTAGCGCACGCCCAGGCCGTGCGCGTTGTCCGGGCCGCACACGAAGCAGCGCAGGGCGCCGTCGTAGTGGTAGAGCGGCACGCGCTCCATGCGCGGGTCAGGGGGCAGCGCGCGAAGAAGCTTTGCCCGGCCTGGCCATGGCTTGCGCGTGGCGGTGCCCGCCTTCACGCCGCGCGAGCGCGCCCTCGTCGCGCGCCTGCGCACGCCGGAGCAGGTGCAGCGCTGGCTCAACGACATGCCCTACAACTGGGAGCGGCGCGGCGAGACCCTGCGCACCTTCCGCGGCGTGGTGCGGCGCGGGCAGGCGCATTGCCTGGAAGCCGCGCTCAGCGCTGCGACCATCCTGGAGCAGCACGGCCATCCGCCCCTGCTCATGGACCTGGAGTCGCGCGACGGCCTGGACCACGTCGTGCTCCTGTTCCAGCGCCAGGGCAGGTTCGGCTGCGTCGCCCGCTCGCGCGACCCGGGGCTGCACGGCCGCAAGCCCGTGTACCGCAACCTGCACAGCCTGGTGCAGAGCTTCAGCGCGCCGTACATCGACAGCACGGGCCGGCTCAAGGGCTACGGCGTGCTCGACCTGCGCACCCTGCGCGTGGACTGGCGGCTCAGCGCGCGCAACGTGTGGAGCGTGGAGGACGCGCTCATCGACAACGCGCACCGGCGCTTCCGCGTGAGCGACGCCTATCACCGCCGTTGGCACGCCCGTTATCGCGCCTTCAAGGCGGAGCATCCGCACGACCGGCCCACCTTCTACCCCAACCGGCGGCACTGGCTCTGGCCGTGACGCGCCGGATACCGCGCGTTCATGCCCCGCCAGCCCGCTTCCCGCGCCATGGGCGAGCACGTCGTGCTGCACTGGAGC
>JAIVGT010000042.1 GCA_020201485.1 Halobacteriales archaeon | reverse complement strand
GTCCTTGACCCCTCCCGCGGTTGCGCGCACCGATGGCCCGCATCGCCCTGCTCGACCTCGGCGTGGCGGACCTGCTCACGCTCGGCAACGGCCTGATGGGCCTGCTCGCCATCATCACGCTCACCATCCCGAACACGGGCTACTTCGACGCGCTGCGCGCCGGGCTGAGCGACGAGGCCATCGCCGCCCTGTTCATCGCCATCGGGGCGGTGCTCGACGGGCTCGACGGCATCGTGGCCAGCCGGCTGGGCGGGAGCGAGATGGGCGGCGACCTGGACTCGCTCAGCGACCTCATCACCTTCGTCCTCGCGCCCGCCGTCATGACCCTGCAGGCCTTCCGGCCCATCCACCCGCTGACCGCCATCGTCGTCGCCGCGACCATCCTCGTCTTCGGGCAGGTGCGCCTGGCCCGCTTCAACGCCAGCCCGGAGCACGAGGCGCGCGACTTCACCGGCCTGCCCAGCCCGGTCGCGGCCGCGGGCATCGTCCTCCTCATCGTGACCCGGGGCGTCACCCACCTGCCGGCGGCGGTCGTGCTCGGCGGCGTGGCCCTGCTCGCCTTCGCCATGGTCAGCACCGTGCCCTACCCCAAGGCGCGCCGCCGGGCGCGCAGCCTCGTCGCCGGCCTGCTCCTGCTCGGAGCCGGGGTCGTGGCAGGATTGCTCCTCCGCCCGGACCTGCAGGAGCCCATCCTGACCGTGACCCTGGCGCTCACGCTGCTCATCATCGCCTTCGGGCCCATCACCTGGGTGCGCGTGCGCCGGCGCGAGCGCGGGGGCCGGGCGCGGCGGCACGCCGAGGACGCGGAGGAGCCGGAGCTGGGCCGCGAGGCTCCGTGACCTGTCGCGGTCGGCGGAATCCCGAACGTTCGATGAATGGAGAACCTTCATGCCCTCGGGCAACGGTGCCGGGCAAGCCCCATGGCCTCTGCCATGAAGATCGGCATCACCGGCATGCCCAGCGTGGGCAAGACCGCCACGCTCCTCAAGATCGTGGAGAAGCTGGAGGAGAAGGAGACCATCGTGGGCGGGATGGTCACGGAGAGCCTGGAGGAGGACGGGAAGCGCGTCGGCTTCAAGCTCATCAACTGGCTCACGAAGGAGGAGGCGACGCTCGCCCACGAGAAGAACCCGAGCGAGGTCAAGGTCGGGAAGTACGGCGTGGACCTCGACGTGCTCGAGAACATGGGCGTGCCGGCCATCGAGCAGGCCATCCGCGAGGCGGAGGTCATCGTCATCGACGAGGTGGGCAAGATGGAGATGGAGTCGGACCGGTTCTGCAACGCGGTCAAGGCCGCCCTCGACTGCGACAAGCCGCTCATCATGACCCTGCACAAGAAGAGCCGCAACCCGCTCCTCCAGGACATCCGCCGGCGCGATGACATCCGCATCCTCGAGGTCACGAAGGTGAACCGGAACCTGCTGCCGTACAAGATCGAGAAGCTGCTCGAAGGCGAAGTGATGTAGGCCGGCTGCGATTCACGCGAACCGGAGCGTCACGCTCTCCACCTGCTCGCCGAACCGTGCGTGCAGCCGGCTGACGAAGCTGCCGAGGAGCTGGCTCTCCTCGCCCTTGCCCCGGACCTCGACGAGCAGGTCGGGGGCGCGCCATTCCAGGGTGATGTAGCCGGGATGCGTGGCGCGCTGCTTGTGCCGCAGCTTCCGGCCCCGGTCGTAGGTCTCGAACGTGCGCAGCTTGCCCTCGCGCACCGCCTCGACGATGGCGCGCTTCAGGTTCGGCCCGGGCCGGGCGGTGATGGTCAACCGGACGCTCATGCAGGCACCTCGGCCGGCCGGGCACAAAGCGCTATCGCCAAACGCGGATGGGATCCCCGGCAACTTCTTGCGGGAGCCCCGCATCCTCGGCGCGTGGCGGAGCTGGTGCAGGTGCGGGAGGGGGGCACGACCCTCTGGGTCCCGGAGGGCCACACGCAGCACGGGCCCGCTCCGCGGGCCAGCGCGCTCGGCCTGTTCTACAACCGCGCCGCGGCGCGCAACCGCGACGTGGGCGTGCTCTACATGGCGGCGCGGCACGGCTGCAGCGACCGGCGCGTGCTCGACGCGCTCGCCGGGAGCGGGGCGCGGGGCGTGCGCTGGTGCGTGGAGGCGAAGCTCAGCAACGTGACGCTGAACGACCGCAGCCCGGCCGCGGCCGAGGCCATCCAGCGCAACCTCGCGGCGAACGGCGCGCAGGCCGCGGTCCTGCAGCGCGACGTGCACGCCCTGCTCGCCGAGGAGTGCTTCCGCCACGTCGAGCTCGACCCCTACGGCACCCCCGCGCCCTTCCTCGACGCGGCGTTCCGCGGCCTGGGGCGGGAAGGAGGGGTGAGCTTCACCGCCACCGACACCGCGGCGCTGTGCGGCGCGAACGCCGCGCCTTGCCTGCGCCGCTACGGCGCTGTGCCGACGCGCGTCGAGGAGCTGTGCCACGAGGTCGGCCTGCGCATCCTCGTCGCCCACGCCGTGCGCGAGGCGGCGAAGCACGACCAGGCGGCGCTGCCCGTCCTGAGCGCGAGCCGCGAGCACTATTTCCGCGTGTACGTCGAGACGCGGCGGCTGAGCCAGCTCGCGGACCAGCAGCTCCGGCGCATCCGCTGGCTCGTCCATTGCCAGCAGTGCCTGCACCGCGGCTTCGACGACGCGCCGAGCAAAGCATGCCCGAGCTGCGGAGGCGCGGCCCAGGCGAGCGGGCCGATGTGGTCCGGGCCTTTGTGGAGCGCGGACCTGCTGCGCCACATGGAGCACCTGCGGCCGAGCGCGACCCTGGCCCTGCCGCGCGCCATCGAGCGGGACCTGGCGCTGTGGGGCGCGGAGCAGGAGGCGCAGGGGCTGCCGTGGCACCTGCAGGACATCGCGAGCTTCGCCGGCGTGGCCGAGCCGCCGCGCACGGAGCGCCTCGTCCAGGAGCTGCGGCGCATGGGGCACGCGGCGAGCGGGACGCATCTCGACGGGCGGTTCGTGCGCACCCCCGCGCCGGCGAAGGACGTCGTGCAGGCGGTGCGCGAGGCGGCGCGATAGCGTTCGATGCGGCGGCACGTGGTGGTTTGGGGGAGGCCGTGGCTGGGGGAAGCGCCGGAAGACGGCCTATTTGGAACATTGCGTGTAGTTTTCGATCCGAGCGCCGGCTGTGTCCCTGGACTCCTCGCCGCCGGCTTGCCGGACCAGCGATGACCCGGACCGAGGCGCTCCCGCCTGGACCTTTCAGAGATTCAGCTCGAAGCGTCCGGCCAGGTCCTGCGGCGTGGGCTCGCCGCGCGGCTCGGGCGCCGACCTGCCCTTGTAGCGCTTGCCGATGACGAACACCTCGCTGCTCGCCTTGCGGCTGGCTTCCGGGTGCGTGACCTTGACCCACGCGAACTCGGCGCGCACGCGGTCGAGGAACGGCTTGAACAGCTCGCCCTCGAACACCTTGCACACGAAGTCGCCGCCGGGACGGAGCACCTGCTCCGCGAAGTCCAAGGCTTGGCCGGCGAGGTGCACGCTGCGCGCGTGGTCGGCGTCGTAGGCCCCGCTGATGTTCGGGCTCATGTCGCTGAGCACGGTGTCCACGTGCGGGGCCAGGGCGCGCAGGCGCTCCATCGTCGCCGCGTGCGTGAAGTCGCCCCGGAGGAACTCCGCCCCCTCCAGGGGGAACATGGTCTGCAGGTCGATGCCCACGACGCGCCCGCCCGGGCTGCGCTCGGCCGCGACCTGGCTCCACCCGCCCGGCGCGGCCCCGAGGTCCACGATGGTCCGGCCCGGGCCGAGGATGCGGTAGGTGTCGTCGATCTCCAGGAGCTTGAACGCGGAGCGGGCCCGGTAGCCCTCCTTCTTCGCCAGGCGCCAGAAGGGGTCCCGGCGCTTGGCCCGCTGCCACTTGCTGCCCACGCGGGGGCGGATGCGCTCCGCAGAGAAAAGGGCGCCGGGGGGGCGACCCTTCCCAGAGAAGCTAGATTCCCCCGGGCCGGCGTCGCAGCCCGTCCCGCAAGGGGCAGAAGGAACTCGGACATGCAGACCAAGTGGATCCTCGCGGTGGCCGTGGCGATGCTCGTCGCCCCCCCCGCCTTGGCGGCCATGAGCGCGGATGTCAGTGACACGAGCTTGCCGGGCCCGGCCCTGCAGCTCGCGGGCGGTGTCGAGCCCAAGACCGTGACCTGCGGTGCCAGCGCGCCCACGGGCACGAGCTGCACCTCGGGCCAGCACATCATCTTCAACGCCGGCACGGCCCAGACCCCCGTCAGCCACGGGTTCACGGGCGTCAACCTCGCCGGCGTGACGGCCACGCTGGAGAGCAAGCTCACCTGGACCACGGGCCAGGCGAGCGGCGCACGCACGTTCCGCTGCAACGTCACGAACGGCGTCATCGCCTGCATGCCCGGCTTCGGCGCGTTCCCGCCGAACGGGCCGAGCATCGTCACGCACACCTGCGCCAGCTACAACCTCGCGACGACGACCCCGGGCGGCGTCGGCAACTGGGGCTGCGCCTTCACGTTCTTCGGCGTGACCAGCCCGGCCCCGCTGCCGGTCTGAGTTCGGCGCACGTTCCGCTGCCCGGCGCCGGCCGGGCGCTCTTCCTTTTCCTGCCATCCATGCACGTGCCGGTTCACGGCGCCCACACCGTGCTCCCATCCGGCCCGGCCCAGGCCTCGACCGAGGTCGCGGCATGGTCGCTGCCCTTGCCTCCGGAGACGAGCGTGAGCAGCAGGTCGCCCGCCGCCGACCCGCCGAAGTCCGCGCCGCCGCGGAAGGCGAAGCCGGCCAGCTCCGCCGCGGTGATGGAGCGCGACCAGGCGTCCGCGCCGGTCGGGCCGTCGAGCGCGGTCAGCGTGGCGACGACGGGCGCGCCCCCCGTCCGCTGCAGCACGGCGTCGTCACGGCCGTCGCCGGTCACGTCGCCGAGCGCCGGGATGGCGAGGAGGTCCGTGCCCAGCCGGGACCAGGCGAGCTGCCCATCGGCGGCGCGCACGAGGTGCGCGTCGGACGTGAGGCGCACCGACGGGTCGCCGAGCAGGCCGGTCTCCGTGTCGAGGAGCAGGTCCTGCACGCCGTCGCCGTCGAGGTCGCCGGCCGGCACGACGAAGCCGATGCTGGAGTAGCCGTTGCCGGGGAGCGGCACGAGCAGGGGCCGCGTGTCGTACACGAGCGCCCCCGTGTCGCCGCGCACGAGCGCCGCGCGCACCTCCGTGCCTTGCGCGCCCGGGTCCCACACGCCGTCGAGGAACTGCACGTCGTTCGCCGCGCCCGCCACGTGCCCAGGCACGGTCCAGAAGTACGCAGGGTCGGGGAAGGACCACAGCGTCGCGCCCTGCGCGCCGCGCAGCCCTTCGCGCACCTTCGCGCCATCGGCGCGCTCGTCCGCGAGCACGTCCGCCAAGCCGTCGCCGTCGAGGTCGGGCACGGGCACGCCGAGCGCGACGGCACCGGGGACGGGATGGGCCCAGAGCGGCGCGCCTGCGCCGGTGAACGCTGCGACCAGCGCCCCCGCCGCGCCGTCCGCGCCGGCCTGCGATGCGGTCGCGACCGTGTCCGCCAGGCGGTCGCCATCCAGGTCGCCCGACGGCAGCGCGAGGGCGAACCCGCCTGGGCCGCCGAGCAGGGGCAGGGTCGCGAGGACGGAGCCATCGCTGCCCGACAGCACGCGCGCTTGGTCCGCGACGGCTGCTACTCCGATGCCGCCCACGGGCGTGCCCGCGGCCGAGAACGCGATGCTGACCTCGTCGAGCCACACGTCCGCGCCGCCGTCGCCGTCGGCATCGCCGCCCACGACCGCGAACGTCGCGACGGCGTTCGCTTCCGCGTACAGGTCGACGACGCCCGTGGAGAGCGGCGCGGGTGCGTCCACGCTCGCGGCGTCGCGCTCCCAGAGCAACGCGCCGTCGGAGCCGCGGAAGGCCCGTGTCTTCCAGTCGAATTGGCTGACGTCCCCCGCCAACGCCTTCGCGTCCATCGTCACCACGAGGAGGTCGGTGCGGCCGTCGCCGTCGAGGTCGTTGCCAGGCGCGTAATCCACGATGCGTGAGCCGAAGGAGACGTTCCACAGCTCGCCGACGCCCGGGGCGAGGATGTGCAGCCCGAGCGTCGAGCCGCCCCGCCCGCCGCCGCTCGCGACCACGAGGAGCGCCTCCGAGAGCCCGTCGCCGGTCGCGTCGCCGGCCGGGAGGGCGATGCCGGTGCCGGCGATGGCGAGCGGGCTGGATGCGATGCGCTGCCCGGGGGCGGCGCGGGCCAGGGCTTGCACGGCCGCGGCATGGAGCGCCGGGTCGGCGGGGTGCGCCGCGGCACGCGCCAAGGCGAGGCGCGCGTCCAGCACATCGGCGGGCGCGTGCAGGCCGGCCGCATCCGCGAAGAACCTCCCGTCCGGCACGGGCAGCGGAGCATGGGCCCCGGATGCGACGAGCGGTGCGAGCGGCAGGAGGCTGAGCGCGAGGAGGAGGGCGGGGGAGCGCACGCTGCGAGGAGGCGGGGGGGCTGGTTAAGCCTTCTTGCGACAGCGTGGGCGCGATGGCGCAACGGCAACGGCATCGCCGGCGAGCGCACGCGCGACGGGCGCGCCGCGCGTCAGCCGCCGTAGTGCCAGCCGGTGTCGAGGTGCGTCAGCGCCGGCGCGTCGCGCCGCAGCCCCGCCTCCACGACCTCCCCCACGACCACGGTGTGGTCGCCCTCGCTCCACGTGTGCACGACCTTGCACTCCACCCAGGCGGCGGCCTCGTCCAGCACCGGGCAGCGCGTCGCCGTGCCGGCATGGAAGGCGTGGCCGAGGATGCGGCCCCCCTGCACCTCGGCGTGCTTCAGGAAATCCGCGGCCAGGGGCTGCTGCTCCTTCGTGAGGAAGTTGACACTGAACACCTGCTCGGCGAGGACCATGTCGTGCGCCGTGCCGTCCCGCCGCAGCCCCATCATCACCAGCGGCGGCTTGAACGAGCATTGGC
>JAIVGT010000232.1 GCA_020201485.1 Halobacteriales archaeon | reverse complement strand
AACCCCCCGAGGCCGAGGAGGTCGCGGGCGATGATGAACCGCTGGATCTCGTTCGTGCCCTCGAAGATCTCGGCGATGACCGCGTCGCGGAAGTGCTTCTCCGCCTGCCACGCCTCCAGGCCGAGCAGCTCCGCGAGCATCGGGCCGAGCACGCCCTGCTCCGCGTCCGCGCTCGCCGACCCGGCGAAGACCAGCTGCGCGCCGAGGCGCTGCGCCGCTCGGGCGAGCGCGCGGGCGGTGACGAGCGCGTCGAGACGCGGCAGTTCCGATTCCACGAGCACGGCGCGCTTCGCGCCGAGGGCCAGCGCTTCCCGCAGGCCGGCGCGCGCCGCCGCGGGGCCGAGGGCGAGCGCGAGCGGCTCCGCGCCCAAGGCGCGCCCGGCGATGGCCGCCGCGGCGACGACGCGCCGCTCGCTCGCCGGCAGGCCCCAGGCCATGCCCTCGTGGACGAGCTGGCCGCGCGACACGCCCGGCTCGCCGATGGGCACAACCCCCCGAGGCCGAGGAGGTCGCGGGCGATGATGAACCGCTGGATCTCGTTCGTGCCCTCGAAGATCTCGGCGATGACCGCGTCGCGGAAGTGCTTCTCCGCCTGCCACGCCTCCAGGCCGCCATACGGGCCCAACGCTTGCACGGTGCGGTCGATGGCCCGGCTCGCCGCCTCGCTGCCGAAGGCCTTGACGATGCCGGCGTGGGAGCTGACGCGGTCGCGCATCTCCTTCGGGACCTTCTGCTTGTGCGCGATGAGCTCGTAGTACTCGCCCACTTCCTGCGCCGCGCTGTACACGGCCATCTGCGCCATGTGGATGTCCATGGCGGTGTCGGCGATGGCGTTCTGGAGCTGCTGCATCGCGCCCACGTCCTCGCCCAGCGCGTGCCGGGCGCGCGCGGCGCGCACCATCATCTCCAGCGAGCCGCGCGCGCCGCCGAGCGTGCCCGCGGCCAGGCCGACGCGCCCGCCGTCGAGCGCCGTCAGGGCGACGATGAAGCCCAGGCCCACGTCGCCGAGGACGTTCGCGTCGGGCACGCGGCAGTCGTCGAAGACGAGCTCGGCGGTGGTCGAGCCCCGGATGCCCATCTTGTCCTCCACGCTGCCCACGATGTACCCGCCGCGCTGCTTCTCCACGAGGAACGCCGTGACGCCGCCGCGCGCGCCGAGCGCCGGGTCGGTCAGGGCCATGACGATGCACACGTCGGCGACGTCGCCGTTCGTCACGTACAGCTTCGTGCCGCTGATGCTCCACTCGCCGCCCTTGCGCACGGCCGTGACCTTCAGGTTCGCCGCGTCGCTCCCCGCCTGGGGCTCGGTGAGGCAGAACGCGCCGATGGACTCGCCCCGGCACATGCGGGGCAGGTGGCGCTGCCGCTGCTCCTCCGTGCCGAAGAGGTAGAGCGGCTGCATGGCGATGCCCGTGTGCGCGCCGACGATGGTGGCGAGGGAGGTGTCGGTCCGGACCAGCTCCTCCATGAGGATGCAGTAGCCCACCTCGCCCAGCCCGGCTCCTCCGTACTGCGGGGGGATGGGCACGCCGAGCAGGCCCTGCGCGGCGAGCTTCTTCACCAGGGGCCAGGGGAACTCGTGCTTCTCCTCGTACTGCTTGAGCTGCGGGAGGAGCGGCTGGACCTCGTCCTCGAGGAAGCCCCGGAGGGAGCGCCGCCACAGCTCCTGCTGCTCGGTGAAGCTGAACGCGATGGGCACGGGCTTCCGAAGGCCGGGAGGGCCAAGAGGCTTCGGTATCCGGACGTGCACTTGCCCAGCCGTTCCGAACGAGTGAAGGGCGGCATTCGCTCGATTCCTGGGACAAGTCCTTGAGTCGTGGGCATAGCGAGGCGAATCCAGCCCGGGCTTGAGGAAGGCTTATCGCCAGACTCGTTGACGCCCGCTCGATGCAACTGCGTTTGGCGGGTGGTGGAATTGCAATCCTGCTATTCGTGACGTTGGTCGGGCCCGCCGTCGGGCTGGTTCCAGACCAGGTTCCCTGCCCCCTCCCAGCTCTGCGCACGCCGGGCTGTGCCGAGTGGGTTGCTTCCGAGCCGCGGGTTGGGCAAGCCGTCTTCTTTTCACCAGACAGCACTCGCCTATATGTCGCCTACGGCCATTTTGTCAAGGCGTTCAACGCGAGCTCGGGCGTCGTCCTTTGGTCGTCCCAGCCACAGGGCGCTTGGGGAACTGATCACTTGAGCGCACTGAGCAAAGACGGTCACAGCATCGTGTTCGCATCCGTCTCCGAGAACGGGCCTACCCTCATCACGCAAATCAGCACAGTTGATGGTTCCATTCTTTGGCAGACTTCTCTCAGCAACTTTTACCCAGTAGCCCTGGTCCTCAACGTCAGCAATGTCACATATGTTGCAGGCGCGACCCGGGGGGATCATGTTGCCAGCATATTGACCCTCGATGACCGTGGAAACACCCTGTGGTTCCACGCCTATCCTGATTCGAAGGGAGAAACAGTCTTTTCCGATATCGCAGCGACGGATGCCGGCGCGCCCGTCTTGGCTACTGGCCGAGTGGGTGACCACGCCCTTACGGTTGCGGTGGGCGCGGAAAGCGGGAACGTAATCTGGTCGAAAACTTATGTTCCAGCCTCCGAGATGAGACAAAGCGGGATGCGTGTCGCCATTAGTCATGACGGGATGACCGCCTATGTCATGACCGGGACGTATACTGCAAAGCCCGTGTCTGAGGGGACCGCACCCTTGATTGCCTACAAGCTACAGACCGGGACTCTTGCGTGGTCTGTCGAGCCGCCAGCGTCCCTGGCACGTTTCTTTGGTTACCAACGCGAATTGGTCATCTCAAGCGATGGCTCTTCCTTGTTCGTAGGCGGGCAAGCTTGCGACGATGATGAATGGCAATCCCAAACATGCGACTACGGAATCTACTCCGTTACCGCAGCGTCGGGTCGTGTCGCATGGACTCTCCGACACGACGTTCGGCCACTAAGTCGGGATGCGGTGGTCAAGATGGCGCTCAGTTCAAGCAACAACGTGCTCTACGCGGCGGGCTTCGATGCTGTCGGCGGATCTCCTGCCCAGAATGCGAAAACGCCAGAGGACGTTGTCGCCGTTGACGCTTCTTCGGGAGCCGTCTCATGGGCCTCTTCTGCCGGCAGCTATACGTTTGGTCTCGCCGTAGCTCCCGACGGCAATACCCTTGCAGCTACCGGTTGGGGCGAAGTTGACCAACTCAATGTGGCCACGGACGCCGGTGACGGGCAGACCTATTCCACAACTGCTTTCGCAGTCGCCGCCGGCACGTCGGCGTTGGCGTAGGGAAGAAAGGCCGGGGGAGGGTGCCCCCGGCGGTTTTCGGATTGCCGACTACTGGATGACGGACATGTCGTTCCAGTTGCCGCCGTACGTGTCGGCCCCAGACAGTGACCCCATCACGATCTTCACGGCCATTCCGTCTGCTGCCGACTTGTATGCAACCTGCGTTGCGCTGAAGTCCAACGACCCCCCGTTGTAGACGTTGAGATCGTACTTTCCGCTTACGGGGTCGACGGTCACGATGTAGTTGCGCCACGACGTGCTTGGCGTGTAGGTGGTCGTCCTCATTCCGTTGGTGCCATTGTTGTCTGTAATCTGGAGGTGCCCCTCATTCGCAATGCGCATGCCGAGTTGCAGGATTTCGACCCCGTGGGTGTCAACGAGTTGATACAGGACGAAGTCGCCTATCTGCGGCGGACCGCTCGCGGACCCGGCTTCGTACAGGCCGGAAACAGTATAGTTGGCAGTCCCGCTCGGCTGGTTAAACGTCTGCGAAATGTGCGGAGCCGAGCTCGACAACGGCTGGTCCTTCTCGGATTCTACGTTGAGGAACTTGTCGCTCGTCCCCAAGATCAGCAGAGTTCCTAGGAGTTCATCAGCATCGACGGAACTGCACACGTACGAGGTCCCCGAGTTCACGGTGCAGAACGGGCTTCCAATCGTGGTCGAGTCCCAGTTCTCGGAGAAGAGCGTCGTGCTCGCTGCCACCTGGGGCGACATCACGACACCGACAGTCATTGACATCAGCACGGCCAAGATGGCGAGCTTGCACGACCGCTTCTCCGCGTGGCGGTGATTCATGGTTGACGCGTATTCCGGCGGTCAGGAAGAAGGCTCGCTCGCTCAAAGGACCGGTCCCCAATCGACGCGATGTCCCTGCGAGTGTTCGGAATCCGTGGTCGCGGCGACACTACCCCAGGGAGTCTCCCACAAGCCGCCCTCCGCTTCAGGTCCTGAACGTCATCGATTGGAGGTTCCAATGCATGCGAGATATCTGCGCGCATGAACACGAAACGTTCCTTCGGCCGCAGGCCTCCGAGAACAACGACGTTTCCCTTCGTGAGCAGTCATAGACCCACGATACTATTCGCGTCGCGCACCGAGCGCGCAGCGAACCTGCTGGGCGTGTTGGGGAGCATCGAGCGCGCGGCCTCCCAGGCAGTCGCGGCGACGCTGGGCCCGACCTCCGGTTGGGGACAAGATCGTCGGGGGGCAAGCACGGCGCTGCTGAAGTCGCGGCTGCATGCGCCTCGCGGTCATCGTGGCACGTCCTCAGGTGACATCGCCCTAAACTTCGACATTTGGGAGCGGCAGCCCAACTCCGACAGGCTTGGCCCGTTTCACGCCGCGGCGTTGCGCCCGGTGAAGTTCTGGTCGATGCTGCGGAACGTGCCGGCGTCGGGCGGCGGGGCCGTGGTCCAGCTCCACGGGTGGATGAAGAGCACGGAGCCGGTGTGGCCGCTGACGTAGATGTCGGGCTTGATGGCATCCATGAACGCGACGTTCGCCTGCACCTCGGGCTCGCTCGCCGCGCTCGGGCCGCAGTAGGTCGCGCTGCCCGGGTCGTGGTCGCAGCCGGGCTCGCCCCAATGGAACGGGTAGTTGCGGTTCAGGTCCACGCCGTTGAGGTTCTTGCGCTGGTTGCGCAGCTCGCCGTCCGGGTTGACGAGCGGGACGATGTAGATGTGGTCCTCGTCCACGATGCGCTTCATCGCCGGGTCGTCAGCGTAGTGGTTCAGGAGGCGCACGGCGATGCTCCACATCAGCTCCATGCCGAGCGGCTCGTTGCCGTGGTGCGTGCCGTCGAGGTACACGATGGGCTCCTCGCCGGTCAGGCCGCCGAAGTTCGCGATCTCCAGCGCCCACAGGTCGAGGCCCTGCGCGCTCTTGCCGATGCTCGACAGCTTCGCCAGGTCGGGATGCGCGGCGGCGAGCGCTGCCATGTCGGCGGTGAGCGTGGGCCAGGTGTGGTAGGGCTCCGGGCCCAGGCCCGTATCCACGGGAACGGCGAGCGAGGCCGCGGGGAACGCGACGAGGAGCAGGACCCAGGGCAAGGCGCGCATGCGCTGGCCACGCAGGGCCAGGCTACAAACCTTCTCGCGATGCCCTGGTCTACTTCAGGTCCACGACGTGCTGGCCGCGCAACGTCATGGGCGTGCTGAGCGCCAGGGCCTGGGGCGGCCCCGGGTCGGGCACGAGCCGCACGCGGAAGTCGGTGCGCGGGCCGAGGAGGAAGTCGTTCGCCTCCGGGCGCAGGTCGATGTCGAGCACGACGAGGTCGCCCTTCGTCAACTTGCCCTGCGCCACGCTCCCTTCTTCGTCGCGGATGGCGCGGATGGTGAAGTGGCCCGGCAGGCCCTGCTCGCCCCGGCTGAGCCAGCGCTCCGCGTCGTCGCGCTCAGGCGCACGGTGAGCCGGCCGAGGTCGAGGGGCGCGCTGCCCGGGGCCATGCGGAGCGTGATGTTGAGCGCGCCGAGGCGCTTGTGCTCCACGAGGCCGGTGACGCCGACGACGTCCGCCGTGGGCACGAGGTTCTCCGCCGTGTCCAGGCCGAGGGCCTGGGCGTGGTCGCCGAGCTGCTGCACGCCGCTCAGGATCTCCGGGTGCGTCGCGCCGGTGATGACGAGGACCGAGACGACGCCCGCCGTGGCGAGGCCCATGCTGCCGATGCCGCCCAGCATCTCCGAGCGGGGCCCGCCGGGAGCATGAAGGTTCATGGACGCTCCTTGCCCACGGCCCGGGGCAAACCTTGATGTGTAACCAAACGGTTACGCATCCGACAGCATGCCCATCGCGTTCGAGGCCAAGGTCGTCGCCGACGGGCCGGGCAAGGCCTGGTTCCACGCCACGTTCCCGAAGGAGGTCACGGAGCACCTCGGCACGCAGGCCGCGGTCAAGGTCCATGGCACGATCAACGGCCACAAGTTCCGCAGCAGCGCCTTCCCCACGGGCGAGGGCACGCACCGCATCATGGTGAACCGGACGATGCGCGACGCGACCGGGCTCGCGGACGGGGCCAGGGCGCGCTTCGTCCTCGACCGGGACACGAAGCCCCGAACCGTGCGCCTGCCGGCCGAGCTGCGCCGCGCGCTCGCCGAGGCCCCGAAGGCCAAGGCTTGCTACGATTCCCTCGCGCCCAGCCACAAGCAAGCCTACGCGGAGCACGTCGCCGAAGCGAAGAAGCCGGAGACGCGCCAGCGGCGCGCGCAGCAAACCGTGGAACGCCTCGCGCTCGGCAAGCGGCCGGAGTGACGCATGCTGCGCTTCACGGCGAAGCTGGAGCGGGAGCCGGGCGGCGGGCATCACGTCGCCCTCAGCACGGCGCAGGACGCGGCGTTGCGGGGGAGACCGCACGCGCGCGTCAAGGGCACCCTCGGCGGCGCGCCCCTGCGCACGACGATGTTCCCCTACGGCGGCACGTACTACCTGCTCGTGCACAAGGCCACGGTCGAGGCCGCGGGCGCGAAGCCCGGGGAGCGCGTCGTCATCGCGCTCGAGCCCGACGCCGCGCCCCGCAGGCTCACCATGCCGAAGGAGCTCCGCGCCGCGCTGCGCGAGGCCGGCCTGACGAAGCACTTCGCTGCGCTCTCGTTCACGCGCCGCAAGGAGCTGGCGCTGGCCGTGCGCGCGGCGAAGAAGCCGGAGACCCGGGCCAAGCGCATCGCCGCCGCGCTCGACGCGGCCAGGAAGGATTGACATGCCCAACATCACGCACGAGGTCACGTACCCGCACCCGCCCGAGCGCGTTTGGCGCGCCCTGACCGAGCCCGCGCAATTGCGGGAATGGCTCATGGAGACCACGTTCCGCGAGGCCAAGGCCGGGCACCGCTTCCGCTTCACCGCCGACCCGGTGCCCGGATGGAACGGCATCACCGACTGCGTGGTGCGCGAGGTCCAGCCGCTGCGCAAGCTCAGCTACACCTGGGCCGGGAGCAACGGCAAGGGCGAGCCCTACCCGCCGACGACCGTGACATGGACCCTGACCCCGACGCCGGACGGCGGGACGAAGCTGCGCCTGGAGCACACCGGCCTGACCGGCTTCCGCGGCCTGCTCATGTTCCTCGGCATGAACAACGGGTGGGGCAGGAAGATGATGCGCGGCACGCTGCCGAAGGTCCTGGACGCCATGGCCGTGCC
>JAIVGT010000231.1 GCA_020201485.1 Halobacteriales archaeon | reverse complement strand
GCCTTCGTGTGGTACTCCACGCCGAACGTGCGCAGGTTCTTCGTCACGATGCGCACCAGGTCGGGGTCGGTGCCGGGCAGGAGCTGGTCCATCATCTCCACGACCGTGACCTTGCTCCCGAGGTGGTGCAGGGCTGTTCCCAGCTCCAGGCCGATGACGCCGCCGCCGATGACGCACATCGTGCGCGGCACCTCGATGAGGTCCAGCGCCTCCGTGCTGCTGAGCACGCGCTTGCCGTCGATCTTGAAGCCGGGGATGTCGATGGGCCGGCCGCCGACGGCGATGACGATGTGCTCCGCCTCGATGGTGACCGGGCCCTGCTGCGTCTGGACCTCGACGCTGTTCGGGCCGGTGAACTTCGCCGGGCCCTTGACGAACTCGACCTTGAGCGTCTTGTGGAGCTGGGCCACGCCGTTCACGAGGCGCTGCACGACCTCGCCCTTCCACTTCTGGAGCTGGACCATGTCCACCCGGACCGGGCCGCTGCTCAGGCCCATCACCGCGCCGTGCTCCGTGCGGCGCTTCTGCTTCGCCACGTGGATGATGGCCTTGCTCGGGATGCAGCCGACGTTGAGGCACACGCCGCCGAGGAACTGCTGGTCGATGACCGTGACGCGCTTCCCGAGCTGGGCGAGGCGGATGGCAGCGACGTAGCCGCCCGGTCCGGCGCCGATGACCGCCACATCCGTGCGGGGCATGGTGCTCGCTGGGGCAATGGCGGGGCGTGGATAAGGGTTTGGGGGCCGGCCTCAGCCGGGGACGCGCGCGTGGCCTTCCGCGACCACGTCCGCGCTCAGGACGTCCGGCGTGCGCAGGCCGAGGACGGGGGCAACGAGGGTCGCCGGCTGCTCGACGATGGCGTGCGCTCGGAGGACGAAGAGCGCGCCGGGTGGGGGATCGCGAAGGGTCAGCAAGGCCGTCGCGTTCGTGACCGCGCACTCGGGATTCGCCGCGCAGGAGCCCAGCGGGTTCCCATCCACCTCGACCCGGACGCCACCCGGCAACGGCCAGGACGTGCCGTTCACGGCGGCCGAACGCGGCCGTGCAGAAGCGGTGCAGGCTCGTGGTGTTGTTGCCGTCATCGACGAGCCGCTCGTCGCAGCGCACGCCCGCGGGGAGGACTTGCAAACGCACGCACACGTGGTCGTACTGCGCGAGGTACGCGCAGCCCATCGCCTCCGGCGGGGCGGCCTGGCCGAGCGCGGGCAGTCCGAGGAGCAGGGCGCAGGCGAGGAACGCAGCGCGGCGCGTCATGCGGCGGGACGTGGGGCCCTGGGCTTGAGCCTTGTGGATGGCCGGCACGCCTTGCCAATCCTGCGCGCAGGGAGCGCAAACCCTTTGCCGCGCCGCGCGCTGCCCGGGCGATGTACCGCGCCGCGCGCCCCCTGCTCTTCGCCCTCGACGCGGAGCGCGCGCACGGCCTGGCCATGGCCTGGCTGCAGCGCGTGAGCACGAGCGCGGCGCTGCGCACGCGGCTGGAGCGCGCGAACGCCGTGCGCGACGCGCGGCTGGAGCAGGAGCTGTGGGGCCTGAAGTTCCCGGGCCCCGTCGGGCTCGCCGCCGGCCTCGACAAGGACGCGCGCGCCCCGCTGGCCTGGCAAGCCCTGGGCTTCGGCTTCGCCGAGCTGGGCACGGCCACGCCCGAGCCGCAGGCGGGCAACGCCAAGCCGCGGCTGTGGCGCATGCCGGCGGAGCAGGCACTGTGCAACAAGATGGGCTTCAACAACGACGGCGCGGGGGCCATCGCCGAGCGCGTCGCGCGGGCGAAGCACGACGCGCGCATCCCGCTCGGGGCGAACATCGGGAAAAACAAGGACACGCCGCTCGACAGGGCGGTGGACGATTATGAGGCGTGCTACGGGGCCCTCGCGCCGCACGCCGACTTCCTCGTGGTGAACGTGAGCAGCCCGAACACGCCCGGCCTGCGCGCCCTGCAAAAGCGCGAGGCGCTCGGCGAGCTGCTCGGCGCCCTGCAGGATGCGGCGGTCGCGCACGGCTTGCAGCACCGGCCGCTGCTCGTGAAGCTCGACCCGGACCTCGATGATGCCGCGCTGGCCGAGACGGTCGGGGCGTGCCTGGAGCAACGCGTGCAAGGTTTGGTGTGCACGAACACGAGCGTCGGCCTGCCCAAGCCCGCGGGCGCGGAAGGGGGCGTGAGCGGCGCGCCCCTGCGCGCGCGGAGCACGCAGGTGCTGCGCAAGGTCGCCGACCTCACGGACGGCAAGCTGCCGCTCGTCGGCGTGGGCGGCGTGTTCACGGCCGAGGACGCGTATGCGAAGGTTCGGGCCGGGGCGAGCCTGGTCGAGGTGTACACCGGCTTCATCTACGGCGGCCCGGGAACGGCCCGGCGCATCCACGAGGGCCTGCTGCCCCTCCTAGAGCGGGACGGGTTCAGGCACGTGCGGGATGCGGTCGGAGCGGACCGACGCTGAGGGCGCAAGACCACGGAAACCCTTTTGGCCAGGCCCCGCGTTGGAAGGCCCGTCCCGGGGACCCTCATCATGGCGGTTGGTTTCGTCCTCATCAGCGCCGCGCCCAGCAAGGAGCACGACGTGTACAACCACCTGCTCAAGGTGCCCGAGATCGTCGAGCTCCACCCGCTCTTCGGCGAGTACGACCTCATCGCCAAGATCGAGGGCAGCGACTTCGACACCCTGGGCAGCATCATCGTGAACAAGATCCGCACCATCGACGGCGTCATGGACACGAAGACGCTGACCGGGACGCGGTTCTAGGCCTCGGCCACGCGTGGAACGCATCTGCCCACGGGCAAGGCGCCGCGCCTGATGGAAAGCTTCTTTCCCCGCTCGACGCCCGATGCTACGCGTCATCCCTCGGAGATGGTCGTGATGGTCATGGTCTGGTTGTGGAGCTCGCAGCCTGCGTCCGGGGCCGCGGGGCAGATCTCGCCGTAGGAGTAGAAGCCGGTCGTCGGCCCCTCTCCGAGCACGGCGCGGACTGCCTCGACCTCCTCCTCCGTGCGCTGCTGCAGGACGAGCTTCCGGCCGACGCAGCTGATGAGGATGCTCAAACCGGGCTGGCTCCCGGCGAGGCCCGCGGCGCACCGCTGCGCAGCGCCGCTCGCGCCGTCCACCAGGCGGTCGAAGTTCGCCTTCATGAGTCGCGCGTGGCTCCCCTCGGGGACGTCGCCGGCGAACGTCATGCTCTGCGCCTTCTCGTCCACGTTGAGGAGCGTGCGCACGACCTCGCGCGTCCCGTCCCGGTTGCGGACGCTGAGCGGGAAGAGCAGCCCGGCGCTGGGCAGGGCGGCGGCGTGGTGCCCCCGCGCTGCGGCCGCTACCGCCCAGCCCGCGGGCCAGGTCCCGTGAGGCCCTCGGAGACGGCCAAAGGCCTGGTCCCTGCCAAACCCGCGGCGGGGGTTGTACATGTCCGTGCAAACCTGCGGGACAAGCCATTACGCGAGGCGAGGGTCCAGCAAGGCACAAGGTGCTTGGAACATGCCGCAGACCCCGCAAGGACCGGCGCGGAAGGACCGCCGGCCGCTGAAAGTCGAGCTCGACGTGCGCCACCTGCTGCGCCTGCGCGTGCTCAAGCTCTGTGGCCGCGGCGACATGCGCGACCACATCGAGGCGGCGCTCGACCTGTATTTCCCGAGCCTCGGCGCGGAGGGCGAGCCAGGTCATGCCGCCCTGCTCGCGATGGAGGCCGGGCTGGACGTGGACCGGGGCGGGCTAGGGGACGCGGCGTCCGCGCCGGGCCCACAAGGTTTTAGAGCCGCGATGGAATGACCGGCCGACCCCCATGGCGGCCCTGACCGACGTCTTCGGCAGCATCCTGCTCCTGAGCTTCGGGCTGTTCACGCTGCTCAGCGGCATGTTCACCGCCTACTTCGGCGCGGGCAAGAGCCGCAAGATCGGCCTCGGCCTGACCATCATCGGCTTCCTCGCCATCATCATCTTCGCCGGCTTCACCTGGGGCGGCGTGGCCGCGCTCGGCACGCTCGGCGTGCAGTGGGACAGCCGCATCGTCATCGAGGGCATCGTCGCCGTCATCGCCGCGAGCGTGGGCGCGTTCCTGGCGCTGGGCTTGTTCCTCGTCAGCATCATGAAGGCGTGACCGGTCAGCGCAGGTCCCGGTCACGGAGCAACCTGGCGGTGACCGCGCCCTTCATGGCCTCGCACGCCGCATGCCTGGCTGACATGGAGCCATCCGGCCCAGCCCCCGCCGACCCGCTGCCCCGCAGCGTGGCCTACGACCCCAGCACCGCGACCATTCCCGACCTCGAGCCCAGGGCCGTCGCCGTGCTGCGCGAGCTCGCCCGCGAAGGGGAATCGCAGGTCGCCTTCCAAGGCCTGCGCCGGCGGCTCGACCTCCATCAGGAGGCCTTGCAGCGCACGCTGCGCCGCCTGGCCCGGGACGGGCTCGTCCTGCGCAGCGACACCGGCTACACGCTGACCGAGCAGGGCCATGCCGCGCTGCGGGGCGTGTCGCTCACCGAGCCGCGCCGCGAGACACTCACCGTCGTGCAAGCGGTCCTGCCGCCGCACCTCGCCGCGGAGCAGGCCACGGAACGGCTGAGCCGCCGGTGGTTCCGCGGGCTGCGCTGGTACGGCGTGAGCCACGCCCCGAACGAGGTCACGCTCACCTGGCTCACCGAGCCGGGCAACAGCAAGGTCCGGGCGCGCATCGCCGGCAGCACGCTCACCCTCGAGGTCGAGGTCGGCCCGGGCGAGCCGGGCAAGGCGTTCGGCGCGGCGCGGGCCGTGCTGGCGGCGCTCGCCGAGCTGTACGGCATGCCGGGCGACGACGCGTCCAGCGCCGGGGCGTTCACCGCGAGCAACGGCTTCGCGGCGTGAGCGCTGGCTCGTGCAAGCGGTGTGGGCGCGAGGCGCGACGCTGTGCCCGATCGTGACGGTTTCTCCGCGTGACCTGGTCACGCACCTCCTTCCTCGCCAAGCCTGCGCACGCCCATGGTTCCTTGCGGCGCGAGCCGCAGGACATGGACACATGGGATACGGAAACGCGTGCGGACCCGGTTGGGGCGGCAGGCGGTACTTCAGCCGGGAAGAGCGCCAGGCCTGGCTCAAGGAGTACGCCGAGGAGCTGGAGAACGAGCTGAAGGGCGTGAAGGAGCGCCTGAAGGAGCTGGAGGCCGAATGAGCGAGCCGCGCGTGCCCCTTCACCCGCCGGACGGGCCGCACCCCGGGCCGAGCCCGTTCGCACCGTAGCCCCGAAAGCCGCGCGGCGCGTTCCCCCGCCGTGCCGCGCTGGACCTTCCATCCGCTCACCCCGAAGCGCTGGGACGATTTCGCGGAGCTGTTCGGCGCGAACGGCGCGTGCGGCGGCTGCTGGTGCATGTGGTGGCGGCGTCCCGCGGCGGGATTCCGGAGGGGCCAGGGCGCGGGGAACCGGCGCGCCATGCGCAAGTCGTGGAGCGCGGAGCGCCGGGCGTGCTCGCCTACGAGGGCAAGCAGGCCGTCGGCTGGTGCGCCATCGCGCCGCGCGCGGAGTATCCACGGTTGGCCACGGCGCGCACCCTCAGGCCCATCGACGACGCGCCGGTGTGGAGCGTGACCTGCTTCTTCATCACGAAGGAAGCCCGCGGGCTGAGCGTGGCGCTGCTCGAGGCCGCGGTGCGGCACGCGAAGCGGCACGGCGCGCGCATCGTCGAGGGCTATCCGTGCGCGCCGAAGGAGGGCATGGCCGCGGCGTTCATCTATCCTGGCTTGGTGCCGATGTTCGAGCGCGCCGGGTTCGCCGAGGTGGCGCGCCCCACGGCGGCCCGCCGCATCATGCGGCGCGCGCTCTGACAAAGGCTTTTGGCCCCGCACGCGGTCGCGCGGCCGTTGGACGCATACACCCGGGCGCTGCTGGCCGCGCTCGTGCAGGGCGAGGCGCGGAGCAAGGAGGAGGTGCACCGCCTCAAGTCGCGCCTGGCCCGGGAGCACGGCGCGCGGAGCATCCCGACCGACGCCAGCCTCCTGCGCGCCTTGCCGGAGCCGGACCGTGCACGGCTCGCGCCGCTGCTGCGCACGAAGCCCGCGCGCACGCTGAGCGGGGTGGCGGTGCTCACGGTGCAGACGCCGCCCGAGGCCTGCCCGCACGGGACGTGCGTGTTCTGCCCGGGCGGACCGGCTTGGCAGGGCGTGGGGACGGCGCAAGCCTACACCGGCCACGAGCCGGCAGCGCTCCGCGCCGCACGCGCAGGCTTCGACCCATCCGCCCAGGTCGCCGGCCGCTTGGAGGCGCTCCACGGCAACGGCCACGCCGTGGACAAGTGCGAGCTCATCGTGCAGGGCGGGACCTTTCCGGCGCGCAGCGACCAGGAGCCGTTCGTCCAAGGCTGCCTGGACGCGATGAACGGCTTCCCGGGCGCGCCGCAGCGGAGCGCGAGCCTGGCCGAGGCGCAGGCGCGCAACGAGTCCGCGCACGCGCGCTGCGTCGGCTTGACCGTGGAGACGAAGCCGGACGTGTGCAGCGACGCGGACATCGCCCGCATGCTCGCGCTCGGCGTGACCCGTGTCGAGCTCGGCGTGCAGAGCACGTGGGACGACGCGCTGCTCGCGACGAACCGCGGCCACACCGTCCAGGACAGCATCGACGCCACGCGCCGCTTGAAGGACGCGGGGCTGAAGGTGTGCTACCACCTCATGCCCGGCCTGCCGCGCAACGACGAGGCGCGCGACCTGGCGAGCCTGGCGCGCATCTTCGACGACCCGGGCTTCCGCCCGGACAAGCTGAAGGTGTACCCGACCCTCGTCGTGCCAGGCACGGCGCTGCACGCGATGTGGCGCGCGGGCAGGTACGAGCCGTGCAGCGAGGAGCGCGCCATCCGCTACCTCGTCGCGCTGAAGGAGCGCTGCCCGCCCTGGGTGCGCATCATGCGCGTGGACCGCGACATCCCCACGCACCAGATCGCCGCCGGGCCGATGCGGACGAACCTGCGCGAGCTGGCGCTGGCCGAGCTGGCGAAGCAGGGCAAGCGCTGCCGCTGCATCCGCTGCCGCGAGGCAGGCCGCATGCCCTTGGAC
>JAIVGT010000041.1 GCA_020201485.1 Halobacteriales archaeon | reverse complement strand
GTAGAGGGCCATGCCGATGACGCTCGCCTCGCAGCCCAGGTCGCGCAGCATGAGCAGCTCGTCCACGCTGCTGATGCCGCCCGCGTAGAGCACGGGCGTGTCCACGGCGTCGACCACGCTCTTCACGAGCATCTCGTTGATGCCCACGAGCTTGCCCTCCACGTCCACGTTCGTGAACAGCAGGCCGCCCACGCCCAGCTTGTCCACCTGCCGGGCGAAGTCCAGGAGCTTGATGCCGGAGCCCTCGCGCCAGCCCTTCACCACGACCTCGCCGCCCCGCGCGTCCACGGCGACGACGAGCCGGCTGCCGAAGCGCTGCGCGCTCAGCTTCAGCCACTCCGGGTCCTTCACGGCGCGCGTGCCGACGATGACCCGCTTCGCCCCCAGGCGCAGCAGCTCCTCGATGCGCTCCGTGCTGCGCACGCCACCGCCCACCTGCACCGGCACGCCCGCCTCCCGGACGAGGCGCGCGAGCAGGTCGTGGTTGCTCCTGCCCGTCTCGAGCGCGGCGTCCAGGTCCACGACGTGGAGCGAGGACGCGCCCTGGCGGACGAAGTCGCGCGCCTGGCCGAGCGCGTCCTCCACCTGGACCTTGGCCTGCGCCGGGTCGCCCCCGACGAGCTGGACGGATCGGCCGTCCTTGAGGTCGATGGCGGGCAGGAGCATCATGCCAGTTCCTCGCACAGCCCCGTGAAATTCCGCAGGATGCGCAGGCCTGCCGCGGAGCTCTTCTCCGGGTGGAATTGCACCCCCCACGTATTCAACCTTCGCACCCCGGCGACGAAGCGCGTCCCGTACGTCGCGTGCGCGATGGCGTCGCTCGCCGTCGCCGGCACGGGCGCGAAGCTGTTGACGAAGTACGCGTCGAAGCCGCTGCCCAGGCCCTCGAACAGCGGGTCCCGCTTCACCGCGACGCCGTTCCATCCGACCTGGGGGAACTTCGGCCCGCGCAGGCGCCGCACCTCGCCGGGCAGGAAGCCGAGCCCTTCCCCCGGGCCTTCCTCGCTCCGCTCGAACAGCAATTGCATGCCGAGGCAGATGCCCAGGGCAGGCTTGCCGTGCTCGAGCTGGGCCAGCAGGCTGCGCCGCACGCCGGTCAGGCCGCGCGCGCCCGCGCTGAAGCTGCCCACGCCGGGGAGGACGAGGAAATCCGCGTCCTTGAGCTGCGCCGCGCTCGGCCGCGCCTGCACGTCGAGCCTCGCGCCCGCCTTCTCCACGCCGCGCCGGACGCTGTGGATGTTGCCCACGCCGTAGTCCACGAGCAGGCCCCTCAACGCGACGGTCCCACCTCCCGCAACGCATCGTCCAGCTCGGCGAGGAACCGCTGCGTGACCCAGCGCGGGCCGACCGTGGCGCGCAGCCAGGCCCGCAAGCCGGGGTCGCCGAACTTGCGCACGGCCACGCCCCGCCGCTCCAGGGCGGCGTGCAGCCTCGCCGCGTCCGTCGGCGGCCGGAACAGGATGAAGTTCGCGTCGCTCGGGTTCACCGCCATGCCGCGTGTGCGCAGCTCCAGTGTCAGCCGGTCGCGCTCCTGGCTCGTCTCGCGCACGACGCGCTCCACGTGGTCCGGGCGCTCGAAGGCGCGCGTGCCGATGAGCTCGCTCAGGGCGTTGAGGCGGAACGGGCCGCGCACCTTCAGCAGGTTCTGGATGACGGGCTCCTGGGCGATGCCGTAGCCGATGCGCAGCGCGGCCAGGCCCTGCGCCTTGCTCATCGTGCGCAGCACGAGCAGGTTCGGCAGGTCCTTCACCAGGGGCAGGAAGCTGTCGCCCACGAAGTCGCCGTACGCCTCGTCCACGACGACGAGCCCGTCCAAGCCCCGGACGACGCGCTCGACCTCGGCGCGGGGGAAGCTGTTGCCTGTCGGGTTGTTCGGCCGGCAGACGAACGTGACCTTGGCGCGCGCCGCGAGGAGGCCGTCGGCGTCGAGGGTGAAGCCCGGCTGCCGCAGCGGCACGGCGTGCACCTGCGCCCCGGCGGCGCGGGCGAACACCTCGATCATGCTGAAGCTCGGCGGGTGCCAGGCCACGCGCTCACCCGGCTCGGCGAACACGCGGATGGCGAGGTCGATGAGCTCGTTGCTGCCGTTGCCCGTCGCCACCTGGCCCGGCTTCACGCCGTGCGCGCGTGCCGCGGCCTCGCAGAAGCGCTCGCTCTGCAGGCTGGGGTAGCTGCGCGCCATGTCGGGCTGGACCTGGGCCAGGGCCTCGGCGAAGCACGGGTTGGGCTCGAAGAGGTTCGTGTTGTCCGCGAGGTTCAGCGGCGCGTGCGGCTCCTCGGTGTACGGCGTGAGGCTGTCCACGGACTTGCGCGGCATGGGCGAGCGCTTCATGGCAGCCGGGCCTCCGCGCTGCGCGCGTGCGCCTCCAACCCCTCCAAGCGCGCGAGGGTGGCCGCGGTCGGGGCGAGCCTGCGCGCCCCGGTCGCGCTGACCTCTTGCCACGGGACCCAGCGCACGAAGTCCTCGACCTGCAGGCCGCTGCTCCAGCGCGCGGCGCCGCCCGTGGGCAACACGTGGTTCGTGCCCGTGCAGTAGTCGCCGAAGCTGATGGCGCTCGACGCGCCGAGGAACACGCTGCCCGCGTGGCGCACCTTCGGCAGCCAGCGCTCCGGGCGCTGCACCATGAGGAGCAGATGTTCCGGCGCGCACGCCTCGCTGAACGCCAACGCCTCCGGGACGCTGTCCGCGACAAGGATGGCCCCGCGCGCGGCGAGGGACTTCGCGATGCTGTCGCGCCGCGGCTCCTCGGGCAGGAGGCGCTCGATCTCCTTCGCCGCCTGCTCGGCGAGGGACGCGCTCGTACAGATGGCGATGCTGCACGAGTCTGGGCCGTGCTCCGATTGGCAGAGCAGCTCGCGCGCGACGAGGGTCGGGCTCGCCTTCGCGTCGGCGATGATGAGCGCCTCGCTCGGCCCGGCGGGCGTGTCGATGCCGACGTGCCCCTGCAGCAGGAGCTTCGCCGCGGCGACGTAGGCGTTGCCCGGACCCACGACCTTGTCCACGCGCGGCACGCTGCCCGTGCCGAGGGCCATGGCGGCGATGGCCTGCGCGCCGCCCACGCGGAACACGCGCTCCACCTTCGCCAGCCAGCAGGCCGCGAGCACGCTGCGCGCGACCTCGCCGTCCTTGCCGGGCGGGCTGCACAGCACGCGCTCCCGCACACCCGCGACCTTCGCCGGCAATGCGGCCATGAGCACGCTGCTCGGGTACGCCGCTCTCCCACCCGGCGCGTAGATGCCGGCGCGCGTCAGCGGGACGGGGGTGCGGCCCGCGGTCACACCGGCCGCGATGCGCACGCGCAGCGGCTTCGGGACCTGCGCGCGGTGGAACGTGGTGATGTTGCGTGCGGCATCGGTCAGCGCCCGCCGCTGCTCCGCCGTCAGCCCGCGCCATGCCGCCTGCATCGCCGGGCGCGGCACCTCCAGCTCCCGCACGTCCGCGCCGTCGAGCTCCTTCGCCAGGGCGCGCAGGGCCGCGTCGCCTTGCGTCTGCACGCGGGCGATGATGCGGCGCGCCGCTTCCCTCGGGCCCTCGTCGAGCAGCAGGCCTTGTCCGAGGAGGCGCGCGCGCTCGTCCGGGGTGAGGTCGCGCACGTGCTTCCGGATCACGTCATCAGCCTCGAGATGGGGATGACGAGGATGCCCTCCGCCCCGAGCGCCTTCAGCTCCCGCACCACGTGGTACAGGTCGCGCTCGCTGACCACGGCGTGCGCCGCCACGAGGTCGCTGCGCTGCCCACCCAGCTCGACGATGGTCGGGCCGCTGATGCCGGGCATGACGCGCGCCACCTCGTCGAGCTTGGCGCGCGGGACGTTGGCCATGATGTAGTGCTTGCCCTTCGCCTGCACCACGCTCTGCAGGGCCCAGGCCAGCTCGCGCACGCGCGCTGCCTTGCCTGCGTCGCGCATGGCCTGCTTGCCGGCGACGAGGCGCGCGCTGCTCTCCAGCACGGTCCCGATGGGGCGCATGCGATGCACCTTCAGCGTGCTGCCGCTCGCCGCCAGGTCGACGATGACGTCCGCCACGCCGATGTGGGGCGTGACCTCGGTCGCGCCGCTGACCTCGACGAGCTTGACGCGCTTGCCCAGGGCGTCGAAGAACTCCTGCGCCAGGTGGGGGAAGCTCGTCGCGACGCGCGCGCCGTCCGGCACGTCCTTCGCGTCCTTGATGCGGGAGTCCTCGGGCGCGGCGACGACGAGCTTGCAGTGGCCGAAGTCGAGGTCCATCAGCACCTCGACCTCCTTGCGCGACTCGCGCACGATGTCGAGCCCGGTGATGCCGCACTCCGCCACCCCGTCCTGGACGAACTCCGGGATGTCCGCGGCGCGCAGGAAGAGCACGGTGAAGCCCTGGGGCGCGGTGGCGAACAGGGCGCGCTCCTCGACCACGCCCAATCCCAGGCCGGCGTCGCGCAGGAGCTGCACGGAGGGCTCGCTCAGCCGGCCCTTGTTCGGCACGGCGATGCGCAGCGGCTCGTCGGGCACGCGCGGTCAAGGCCGTGCGCGCTATGAAGGTTTGCCGGTGCGCCGCGCGGGCTGCCCGCGCACGTCGCGCGCCTCCCCGTCCGCGAGCGCCTCCTGCCCGCGCAGCCACACGCGCTGCGGGAACACCGCCGGCCAATCCTCGAAGCACGTCCAGCCGCACAGGCTGTGCAGGCGCGCGGCCCGGATGCGCTCCACCTTGCTCGTCTCCACGAGGACGAGGTCGGCGTCGTAGCCGGGCGCGATGCGTCCCTTCGGCAACCCGAACAGCTCCGCCGGCCGCTCGCACGCCGCGCGCACGAGCACGCCCAGGGGCAGGGCGCGCGCCTTCACCTTCGCCAGCATCAGCGGGAGCATGGTCTCCACGCCCGGCATGCCGCTCGGCGCCTTCTCCACGCCCGCCGCCTTCTCCTCCAGCGTGTGCGGCGCGTGGTCGCTGCCCAGGGTCGTGGCCTGCCCCTTCGCGAACGCGGCCCACAGCGCGGCGCGCTCCTTCGGCCCGCGCAGCGGCGGGTTCACCTTGGCGCGCGCGCCTTGGTCGCGCAGCGCGCCGTCGTCGAGCAGCACGTGGTGGGGGCTGACCTCGGCGGCGAACCCCGCTTCCTTGGCCTGCTTCAGGCCGCGCGCCGTCGTGCAGTGCGCGACGAGGAGCGTGATGCGCTCCGGGGCCCGCTCCGCGAGCGCGGCGATCGCTCCCCACTCCGCTTGCACCGGCCGCGCGTTGCCGTGGTCCCGGCCCTCGCGCAGGACCGAAGGATGCTCAGCGTGCACGACGATGGGCCGGCCGGAAAGCGATGCGCCGCTCAGCGCATCGGCGAGCCGATCCATGGGGAAGCCGCCGACGTGCGTGCTCGGCCCGAGGTACAGCTTGTAACCAACGGGCTCCGTCCCGAGCGCGAAGGCGCGCAGGTCCGGGTCCACCAGGGCGTGCAGGCCCCAATCGACCCGCGCGTCCTGGGCGAAGCGCTCGGCCTTGTCCCGGAACGCGAGCCGGTCCGTCACCGGGGGCTGCGTGTTCGGCATGTCGAGGACGGTCGTCACGCCGCCGTGCAATGCTGCCAAGGTGCCGGTGCGGATGGTCTCCTTCTGCGGGAAGCCCGGCTCGCGGAGGTGCACGTGCGCGTCCACCGCGCCCGGGAGCAGCAGGCCGCGGAACCGCACGACCTGCGCCCCGGCGCGCTCCGCGTCGGTGAGCGATTTGGCGATGCGGGCGATGCGGCCCTCCTCCACCCCGACCTCGCAGGGCAGGGCCTGGCCCCGCACCCACGCGCGCCCGGCGAGCACGAGGTCCATCGCCGCCGGCAACGTGCCGGTCCGGCATAAGCTTGGCATAAGCGCGCGGCCTCCCCGCCGGCCAGAGGCACCCGATGCGCCCGCGCCGGACTTCCATGGGCGAACGGAACGCTTATCCTCGCCAGCGTGGAGGGGAGCGTGGAGGTCGGTGCGTGGGCGAGAAACGATGCTCCGTCTGCGGGGACGACTTGGACGGCCTCGACTACGGAGGGGGCACGGTGTGGACGTGCGACGTGCACGGCACCCAGGACTGGCACTTCGAGCAGCAGCGCGCGCATTGGCTGGCTCCGCCGGGCAGGCCGGCGCGGGCGGCGCAGCACGGCGAGCTCCCCTTGGAGCCGGCCGACGCCAAGCCTTGACTACGCCACCTCGGGCCGCTCCTCGCCCCGGCGATGGACCGGCCCGCGGGGCTCCGCCTCTTCGAACACCTCGGCTTCGAACGTGCTCCAGCGCAGGCCGTCGCGGGCGCGCCACGCATCCGCGCCCAGGCCCGCCTTGCGGCACGTCGCGCCGAGGAACTCCTCGGCCGTCATGCCGTGCTCCACCGGCACCTGGGGCAGGAGCAGGCCGGCCGCGCGCGCGTGGCGCACGACGAGGCCGTGCGTGCCGACGAGGATGCGCTGCGGCAGCTCCTCCGGGTCGCACACCAGGGCGAGGGGCGGCGTGAGCACGCTGACCTCGACGCGGAGCGCGTCCATCTCCCGGCGCGTGACGGGGGGGAAGCGCGGGTCGCGCACCGCGCCCTCCGCCCCTTCGCGCAACGCATCGGCGAGGCGCATCGTGGGCTCGGGCACGCCCACGCAGCCGCGCAGCGCCAGGCCGCTCCATAACGTGACGAAGGCGCCGCGGCGCTCGGCGAGGACGCCCTGCGGGGCGGGGTGGGCCTTGGGCCGGGCCAGGCCGGCTGCATCCTCCGCGTGCCGGCGGGCGAGGCGCACCGCGTCCTTGCCATCCTCGATGCTGAGCAAGCAGACCGTGCCATCCAGTAGCGCGCAGCGTATTAATCCTCCCGGGAACTACCCTGGGTCATGCCAGCGCCCTCGGCGGAGCGGATGAAGGGCGTCGAGCTGTCGAGCATCCGCAAGATGTTCGAGCTCGCTGGCCGGGACGCCATCTCCTTCGGCATCGGGGAGCCCGACCTGCAGCCCCCGCCCCACGCCATCGCCGCGTACGAGGAGGCCCTGGAAGGGGGGCACAACAAGTACTGCCCGAGCGCCGGCATCCCGGAGCTGCGCGAGGCCCTGGC
>JAIVGT010000040.1 GCA_020201485.1 Halobacteriales archaeon | reverse complement strand
TCCCTAGGCGGGCGCAAGCTTTGTGCGCTCCGGTCCGATGCGGCGGGCATGGACGTGCGCGAGGTCACGCTGCGCGGCGCGCATGTTCGACTGCAGCCGTTGCGCCCGGAGCACGCGCGCGAGCTGTGGCCGGCGGCGCAGGAGCGCGACGTGTGGCGCTACATGCCCACCGACGTGCGGCGCATCGAGGACCTGGAATCCTGGGTCGCGGCGCGCATCGCCCCCGCCGCGCGCGGCGAGGCGGTGCCCTTCCTGCAGCGCGACGCGCGCACCGGGCAGGCCATCGGCAGCACGAGCATCTTCGACATCGCTCCTGCCCACAAGCGCATGGAGATCGGGCACACCTGGCTCGGCGCGTCGCACCGGCGCACGGCGTGCAACACCGAGTCGAAGCTACTCCTGCTCACGCACGGCTTCGAGGCCCTGGGCGCGAACCGCGTGCAGCTCAAGACCGACGCGCGCAACCTGCGCAGCCAGCAGGCCATCGCCCGCATCGGCGCGGTGCGCGAGGGCACGCTGCGCCAGCACACGGTCATGCCCGACGGCTTCGTGCGCGACACGGTGATGTTCAGCGTCGTGCGCGCAGAATGGCCCGGCGTGCGGGCGCGGCTGCAGGCCCTGCTCGCCCGCTAGTGCCCGACATGCTCCGCGGATCGGCGCAGCGCGCGCGGGCTGGTGCGCAGGCCGTCGAGCACGGGAACACGCGGACCGATGGCGCATCCCGTCCATGCCTTGGGAAGAAGCCTTGGGCTACTTCGTGGCCGTGACCACCACGTGCTCGGCCGGCAGCTCCAGCCCCCGCGCGGTGCGGAACGCCGCCAGGTTGGCGCGCGTCTTGCGCAGGACCTCCTCCTGCACCTTCGGCTCCTCCTCGGACAGGCTGTGCCCGATGGGCGTCCCCTGGAGCAGCAGCTCCAGGTATTCCGCCTCGTCCCGGTAGGGGAAGACGTGTGTGGACCGCGCCTCGCGCGCGTCCCGGAACCCGGCCTTCTCCAGGAACGCGACCATCTCCCCCGGCCCGCCCAGTTCGTAGGGCGTGGGCAGGTAGCCCGTCGCGTCCGGCTCGGCGTGCTCCAGCATCGGCCCGATGATGGCGTGGATGTTCGGCACCTTGTCCCACGTGCTCCACACGCTCACCGCCAGCCGCCCGCCCGGCCGGAGCACGCGCCACGCCTCGGCCGCGGCCTTCTGCGGATCGGTCACGATCTGCAGGCCGAACGCGCTGACCGCGAGGTCGAACCGGGCATCGGGCAAGGCGAGCCGCTCCGCGTCCATGACCTCGAACGCCGCGTTGCGCAAGCCCCGCGCGGAAGCCACCTCGCGCGCCAGCTCCACCATGCGCTCGCTCAGGTCGATGCCGAGCACGTGCCCGGAGCTTCCGACTTGGCGCGCCAGCGTCAAGGCCGGCTCGCCCGGGCCGGTCGCGATGTCGAGCACGCGTTCCCCCGGCTGCGCCCCGGCCGAGCGCAGCAGGTCCTGCCGCCACGGCTCCAGCCGCCGCATGACCTCGACGTACACCCCGGCGCTCGCGTTCCACGTGGTGCGCGTGTACGCGCGGTAGTCGTCATCCGTGTACGTCCAGGTCATCGCCCGGCCATGGCGGGGTCCCGGCATGACGGTTCGCCCCGCGCGGAACCGCACCGACCAGCCCGCGCTGGCGGCACGCGATAACCCGCACGCATCGCCCCGGACCCAAACTATGATACCGCGTGCACGCTACCGCTGGGCACCACGATGCTCCCCGGGTTCCTCGGCAAGCCCTTGCCCCTCCTCCTCGGCACCACCCCGCCCATGAAGCGGGCCCCGGCCAAGCGCCGGGAGGAGGTCACGCAGCAGACCGTCCAGCTCATCCGGTCCATGCCGGACGTCGACGGCGTGGTCGTGTACGACGTGTGGGAGGGCAACGAGCGCGGCAGGTTCCGCAACAAGTACGGCGACAACCGGCCGTTCGCGCTGCGCCTGCAGGAGGCCACGGGCAAGCCGCAGGTCGTGTGCAACGTCGTCGTGCACCAGGGGCAAGACGGCTTCCGCCTCTGGCTCGACGAGACGATGAAGATGGGCCTGCGCAACCAGGTGTACGTGGGCGCAAGCACGGAGAAGTTCCCGGTGAAGGGCCCGCACCCGAAGGAGGCTCTCATCTACGCGCAGAACCGCTACCACGACCTCGTCACCACCGGCTGCATCAGCATCCCCTGGCGGCACGCCGAGGCGCGCCGCCTGATGAAGAAGGTCGAGGCCGGCTGCAGCTTCGCCATCAGCCAGGTCATGCTCGAGCCGCGCAGCGGCGTGGAGCTGGTGAGCGACGTGGCCAAGCTGTGCTCGAAGGAGGACCTCACCCCGCCCACCATCCTCTGGAACGTGGCCCCGGTCGTGGACGTGGAGGTGGCGCGCGAGGACTTCGAGTACTTCGAGGTCTTCCCCCCGGCAGAGCACCCGGCGGCCCAGGAGCTGGCCCTGCGCAACTGGCTGCGCATCAGCACGGCGCGCAGCCCGTTCGACGAGAGCATCCGCGTCGCCGCGGAGAACGTGGAGCAGCTTCTGCGCCACGCCATCCAGGCCGGCATCCCCACCGGCATCACCGCGGAGGGCCTGGGCACGCAGAACCTGCCCTACCTCGAGGCCATGCTCGGCGCGCTCGCCGAGGTGCGCAACAAGGCCCTGGCCGGCAAGCGCTGAGCGCCCCTTGTCACGCGGGTGGAGGACGAGGCCCTTAAGGGCCGGGAGCGCATCGCCACGCCCGGATGCGCGCCTTCGTCGGCCTGCTGCTGCTCACGCTCGCCCTTGCCGGCTGCACCACGCCGCCCCCCGCCGACACCGGCGACGATGGCATCTTCATCGGCGAGACGCCCCAGCCGCCGAAGGACAAGGCGGGCATCTTCGTCAACGGCACGCAGGTCGAGAGCACGCCGGGGAACGGCCCGGGCAACATGTCCTTGCCGAACATGACGATGCCCGGCGGCAACACGACCACGCCTCCGTCGGGGAACGGCTCGTCGAACACGACGCTGCCCCCGCTCGGCAACACGACGAACACGACGAAGCCGCCCGCGAACACCACGGCGCCCGGGAACAGCACGGGGGGCAACGCGACGGGCGGCAACGCCACGGGACCCAACACCACGCTCCCGAACGGCACGGGAAGCCCGCCGGCCATCCCGACACCGAACGCGCCGCTGCCCACGTGGCACGTCGGGGACAGCCACATCTACTACGGCGCGCAGCGGGACCGCAACGGGCAGGTCACGGGCGAGTACTACGATTGGCGCAACGTCACTGCCGTCGACCGCGCCGTGGCCGGCGTGCCCGTGTACACGGTGAACGCCACGCAGACCACCACCGACGGCCAGAGCGCCAGCCTGAGCATCGACAACATGACCCGCGACGGGCTCGACCACGTGAACGCCACCGGCTGGGTCACGGAGCTGTACCGGTTCCCGCTCTGGGCGGGCAAGAACTGGACCTACGGCTTCGACACCGCCTACCAGAGCGAGGCCGGGCCGTTCAGCAGCCGGTACGTGGGCGAGGTCAAGGTCGTGGGGCAGGAGCACCTCGCCCTGCCCCTCTGCGGGTGCAGCGTGGAGGCGTGGAAGCTGCACGCCGACATCACCACCAGCTTCGGCGCGTTCCAGCGCGCGAACCACGTGGATTACTGGTACGCCGAGGTCGTGCGCGACACGGTGAAGGTGCACACGGAGAAGGACGACGGCTCGACCACGGACGAGCAGCTCACCTACGCCGACCTGCGCTGAGGGGCAGCGGGGCGCGTTCCGGCTCCGCGGCTCGCGGGCAGCCGCTCGGCCTCCACGCGCTCAGCAGCGCCCGAGCAGGCAGCCCACGACCTTCAGCACCAGGCTCGCCAGGCACGTGTCGGGGCTGCTGCAGAGCAGGGTGAGCAGGGCGAAGCCCAGGCCGGCAGGGAGCACGGCTCGGTCTTGCCTCTGGGCGGCCTTGTAGCCTGCTCAGGAAAGCGTCGTCAGGAGGGACTCCGTCCCCGCACCCTGCGCCGCCCACGGGGCCTTGTCCGCGAACAGCCTGGGCCCTTGTTCCTCGATGCCGACGAGGCCGAGGCGCGCGCGGGAATCCGCGGGCGTGACGCAGGTCTGCTTGCAGCCGTCGGTGTACACGGTGTACACGCGGCCGGTGGGCCCGACCGCGATGTCGATGAAGTCGAGCAGGTTGCGCGAGCCGCCCACGCACGCGACGCCCGTCGTGCACACCTGGCCGCGCTGCTCCGGGTCGCCGGGCGGGCTGACCATGCCGACGCGCACCGTCGGGCTCGCGCTCGCAGCGTTCTCCACGAACGCCACGTACATGTACCAGGCGGCGAAGCCGTCGGCGTCATCGGGCCCCTTCGCCGAGTCGCTCGTGGCGCGGTAGGCGATGGCGACCTTCCCCGGGTCGCCGGCGATGGCGTCCACGTGCACCCAGCTGAGCTGGCTGGGGAGCGAGACGCGCACCGGCGCGCTCCACGTCGCGCCCTGGTCCTTGCTGAAGGTGAGCTTCACGCCGCTCGGACGGGTGTAGGCCATGTACACCGTGCCATCCGTGTCCACGGCGATGCCCGGGTCGGGGTCGTAGCAGCCGTTCGCGCTCGGGCCGCCCTTCTCCTGGTCCACCTCGACGAAGCTGAACGTCTGGCCGAAGTCGTGGCTCACGCCGAGGCCCATGTAGCCGCCGCTGTCGCACATGTAGAGGGGGTCGTACACGTTCCCTTTGCGGTCGGCGAGGACGTGGCCGGTGTTGTCGTAGCTCCGGCCATCGGTCACGCCCACGACCGGGCTCGTCACGAACGTCAGGCCGCCGTCGTAGCTGTGCGAGACCCACACGCCCTGGGCGAAGCTGCTGTGCGCGTAATACACGGCGTTCGCCGGCAGGCCGAGGGGGTTGGGGCCGGCGGCGATCTTCTGGTGGTCATCGCCCGGGTTGCCGCACGCCGCCGGGTTCGTGAGCCAGGTCTGGCCCGCGTCCGTGCTCCAGGCGAGGACGCTGCACGCCACGTAGAGCTGGTCCACGTACACGGTGTTCGAGTGCGGCTCGACGAAGAGCATGGGGTCGGCGCTGGCCTGGGCGGTGGTCGGCGGGCTGACGTCCTGCCACGTCTTGCCGTCGTCCTTGCTGCGCATCGTGGACAGGCCCTGCTGAGCGAAGATGGTGCCATCGGCGAGCACGCCCACGTTCGGCTCCGAGCCGGGCGCGGTGGTGTCGCTCACGCGGAAGACGATGGCCTTGTCGACGCCGGCGAGCGGGTCGCTCACCGGCAGGTGGGCGCGCGGGTGGAGCGTGACGCTGGCACGGAACGGCATGCCCGGCTCGCTCAGCGGGAAGCCCGTCTGGACGCGCAGCACCCAGCTCTTCTTCGCCGTGAGGTTGTCCGGCACGGGGGCGGTGCAGCCCTTGGGCGCGCTGAACCCCGCGCCGCCGCACTGCGTCCTGCCCAGGTCGTCCACGACGAAGGAGATGAGGTTGGCGTTGCCGTCGCCCGTGTAGTTGAGCTGCAGGTCCACGTAGCCGAGGCGGCGGTCCACCTCGAACGTGCGCTGCCACGTCCACGTGGCACCTCCGGGGAGCGCGCCGGCGACGAGTGGGCCACGGGCCCCGACGTCGCTCACCGCGTCCCAGACGAACGTGCGCATCGGGCCCTGGTCGAGGACCTTCGTGGCTTCCTGCGCGCCGAGGTCGGCCAGGCTGGGCAGGTTGCCCGCGCCCCCCGGGGTCAGGGGCTGCTGGCTTGTGCTGATGCAGCCGGCCAGGACCGGGACGGTCAGGGCCAGCAGGAGGCAGGCGGTGCGGACGCGCATCAGGCGAGCGAAGGCCGAGGCTGGCTTGAAGTTTCACGCGGCCGCCTCGTCCCTTCGCCGGGGCCGGGCCCGGTCCCGCTCACCACCGGGCGGCCACGCCGCGCTTCGTCGCCCCCCACGCCGTGCTCGCCAAGAGCCACGCCCCGAACAGACCGAGGGGGAGGACCAGGCCCGCGCCTACGTCCAGGTCGGGGAAGAAGCCGGCGAGGTAGTTGTACGCGCCGTGGAGCAGGACCGCGCCCAAGTACCAGGGCAGGGCGCGCAGCACGCTCCGACCCCGGGCCTTCGCGTGGCCGATGCCCATGCCGGTGAGGCCGGTCGCCGCGGGATGGACGAGGGCGCTCGTCACAGCGCGCGTGACGGCCAGGACCCAGACGCCGATGGCCACGCCGGCGAGGGCCGGGTCGCCCTGCGCCGCCTCGAGGATGCCGGCGGCGAGGTAGAAGAACGTCTCCGTCGCGGCGAAGCCCAGGCCCACGCTCGCGCCGAGGAAGCGCCCGTCGCGGCCGGTCTGCAGGCGCCCGCCGAGCAGCCACACGCCGAAGCCCTTCGCCAGCTCCTCGACGAAGGGCGCAAGCACGACGATGAGGGCGAAGTCGCGGCGCGCGTCGCGCGCGATGTCGCGCTCCGGGATGACCTGCATGAGCACGCGGATGGGGTCCCCGACCGCTCCGAACAGCAGCGCGTAGAGCGCGGCGAGGACGAGGAGGCTGAGGGTCGCGCCGTAGAGGAAGCCGAGGGTCGCGGCGCCCGCGCTCCGCCCCGGGTGCCGGAGGCACAGCCCGGCCAGGTAGAGCAGCGGCGGGAGGAAGGCGAGCCCGAGCACGACGAGGAGCGGGTCCACGGCGGGGAGCGTTCGCCGCGCAGGCCGATGAACCTTGCGGATGGACCGTCAGAGATGGAGCGCGCTGACCAGGCCGAGGGCGAAGAGCGTGATGTACGTCGTGCGAATGATGCTGCCGAGCACGACGGCGAGGAACGTGCGGAACGGGCTGAGCCCGATGGCCCTCCCGACCACGCTGCCGCCGATGGCGCCCGTGCCCTCCAGGGGGAGCAGGGCGTAGAAGGTCAGGCCGAAGAAGGCGAGGCGGCGGATCCACTTGTAGCGCTCCACGGCGTTGTGCCCCCGGCGCTCGATCCACGCGAGCATCCGGCCGAAGAACGGCACCTTGAGCGCGTAGTCGAAGTTCCACACCAGGAACAGCACTGTGCACAGGTCGATGAGGACGATGAAGGTCCAGGAC
>JAIVGT010000039.1 GCA_020201485.1 Halobacteriales archaeon | reverse complement strand
CCACCACCTACCCGCCCGCCTGGCACATCGAGCGCATCCTGAACGGCGTGGAGGCGGCGAAGCTCACGCCGAACGGCCCGCCCAGCATCATCGTCGGCAACCACGCCGGCTACGTCAGCCGCTGGGACTTCACCGGCAAGCAGGCCGACGGCAGCTTCGGCTTCCGCAAGCTGTGGGAGAAGCGCCTCGACGACTTCCACGCCAACCCGGGCATGGACGCGAAGCCCGTGCTCGCCGACCTGAACGGCGACGGGACCCTCGACATCCTCGCGGTCACGGAGGAGCAGGGCATCTTCGCCCTGAAGCCGGACGGCACCGTGCTCTGGAAGATCAACGCCAGCGGCGGCAACAGCGAGGCCGCGGTCGGCGACGTCGACGGCGACCACAAGCCCGAGGTCGTGGCGGCGACGGACGCCGGCGACATCTTCGTCTTCGACGGCAGGACGGGTGCGTGGCGCTGGGCATACCACAGCGCCATCGAGGGCGGCGCGCCCATCCCGGCGAGCATCCCGGTCGCGCCCACCATCGCCGACCTGGACGGGGACGGCAAGAACGAGATCCTGTACACGACGCGCGACGCCAGCGACGCCCGCAACTTCGCCAACGACCACCTGACCGTCTTCGCCATCCACCAGACGAGCCCCGGCCACGCCGAGGTGATGTGGAAGGTGCGCCCGGATTGGGCCAACCCGCTGAGCTACACGCACCTCATCGTGCGCGACGTGACGGGCGACGGGAGCCCGGAGGTGCTGGGCATGGACTGGAACACCATCGGCCACATCCCCGGCAACTGGGAGACCACCGGCGCGGCCCACGTGTTCGCCCTCAACAGCGACGGCACGCAGCGCTGGGTCCGGCCCCTGGACACGTTCTGGAGCAACAAGGACCTCGTGCTCATGGACTGGAAGGGCGACGGGCACCTGGACGTGCTCGCGAACGGCCCGGGCGACACCGATGGATTCTACGTGCTCGACGCGGCGAGCGGCGGCACGCGCGGCTTCGTCGGCGTCGGGCAGTGGAAGGTGGAGCGCGCCCCGGTCGTGGCGAACCTGTGGGGACCGGGCACGACGCAGATGCTCGTCGCCGTGCGCCCGCTCGAGGACCACGGGATCCCGGAGGGTCCCATCCTCGTCATGGACCTGGGCAAGAAGGTGGACGCGCCCTGGCCTGGCTTCGAGCCCATCTGGCGCTGATCGGGCGCGCCGCCGCCGGCCGCCGGCGCGATCCTCCGGGAGACGCCGCGTCCCTGCGCGCCCGCCACTAGCGTTGCCCCCCCCGCCTTTTTGCTCGGGTGCCCCCAAGCTCGCCCAGGCCCCGGCTGCCTGTGAGACGCATGTCCCACCTCCGCACCATCCCCATCGCCTGCGCTGGCCTGATGCTCCTCGCGTCGCTCGCCCCGTCGGCGCTGGCGGCGACGACGCTCGTCCGCACCATCGACACGGCGAGCGCCCAGCCGGACACGGCGTTCCTGGCCTTCGACGCCGACCCGCCGAAGGTGTTCGACTTCAACGCCGATGGCAAGCAGGAGATCATCGACCAGAACGACCAGCGGGGCGTGTACGTCTTCGACAGCAGCACGGGGGCGCTCCTGGCGCAGCTCAAGACGTGGTACCCCGCCGGCTGGGGGGCCCGCCCCATCAACGGCGTCGAGGCGGCCATCATCGTGCGCAACGGCAGCTCCCACCTCATCGTGGCGAACAGCGCCGCGGTCATCACCGACTTCGTCTTCGACGCCGCGGCGAGCACGGCGACGAACTTCACCTTCCACGAGGCGTGGCACCGCTGGCTCAACGACTGCTACAGCTACCCGGGCATGGACTCCAAGCCGGTGCTCGCCGACCTGCTGCGCAACGGGCAGATGGAGATCCTCGGCCAGACGGAGGAGACGGGCGTGTACGCGCTCAAGCCGGATGGCACCCTGCTGTGGAAGCAGTGCATCGGCGGCGGGAACGGCGAACCGGGCGTCGGCGACCTGGACGCGGACGGCTGGCTGGACGTCGTGTGGTGCAGCGACGGCGGCACGTGCACGGCCTCGAAGGGCACCACCGGCGCGACGCGCTGGGCGGCGTGGATCGCCGGCCGGTTCAACCTGAGCAGCGGGAGCATGCCCGTGGGACCTGCGCTGGCCCAGCTCGACGGCCAGGCGGGCGACGACGTCGTCATCGGCGCGCGCGACAGCCACGACGGCACGAACTTCAGCAACGACCACGCGGTCTTGGCCGCCATCAACAGCTGGGGCGGCGTGATGTGGGGCTTCCGCGACCCGGGCGGCAACCCGCTCACGTATACGCATCCCATCGTCGTCGACACGGACGGCGACGGGCAGAAGGAGATCTACTGGGGCGACTGGAACACCATCGGCCACAAGCCGCCTTGGGAGGAGAGCAAGTCTTGGACGCGCACCGGCCCGGCGCACTACTACCGCATCGACCTCGCCGGGAACATGGTGTGGAAGCAGACGCTCGACACGTACTGGAGCAACAAGGACATCATCGTCGGCGACGTGGACGGCGACGGCGCGCAGGAGGTGGTCGCGAACGGGCCGGGCCCGGGCGGCGACGGCATGTGGTACCTGAGCAGCGCGACGGGCGCGAAGGAGACGTTCGTCGGCACGAGCCCGTGGAAGGTGCAGCGCGGAGCCATCCTCGCCGACCTCTGGGGCTCGGGCACCGGGCAGCTCGTGGTGCCGGTGAGCGCCGCCTGCTGCGGCGTGCACGGCGGGGCCATCAGCATCTTCGACACGCACGTGCCGTTCCATGCGCTCGCCCCGCACCTGCCGTATCCGGACTTCCAGGGGAGCACCACGCCCCCTCCGCCGCCCCCTCCCCCGCCGAACGGCACGGGGGGCACGTTCAACGCCGCGTTCCGGCTCGGCAACGTGAACAACTGGTGGGTCGAGACCTACATCACGAGCGCCACGCCCATCGCCGCCGTGTACGCGAGCGTGGACGGTGGGGCATGGATCGGGCTGGCGCACCAGAGCTACGGCTCGTGGGCGAAGAGCTTCCACGTCGCGACCGGGGCGAGCGTGGTGTTCCGCGCGCTCAGCCCGGCGGGCGCGAGCGCGGACAGCCCGCCGTTCCGCTGGCTCGACGGCTCGGCCCCGCCCCCTCCGCCTCCGCCGCCGAACGGCACGTTCAGCGCCACGTTCAAGCTCGGCAACATCAACAACTGGTGGGTCGAGGCGTACGTGACGGCGAACGCGCCGGTGAGCGCGGTGAGCGCGCAGGTGGACGGCGGGAGCTGGACCGCGCTGGCGCACCAGAGCTGGGGCGCATGGGCGAAGAGCTTCCACGTGGCGACCGGGGCGAGCGTCGTGTTCCGCGCCACGGACGCCTCGGGACGCACCGCGTCGAGCGCGGCGTTCCCGTGGATGACGGGCGGCTCCACGACCTCGACGGGCACGAGCAGCGGCAACGAGACGAGCAGCCCGCCCCCGCCCGAGCCGACGAACGGCACATCGAGCGACCCCGGCAGCACGCCACCGCCGCCTCCGCCGCCTCCGCCGGATGGCGGCGGCTCGGGCGGCACGCCGAAGCCGGTGTGGAGCGTGAGCAGCAGCTCCGGCTTCGCGAGCACGTTCACCATCGCGTCGGGCGCGAGCGCTTGCAACGTCGCGGTCAAGGTCACCAGCAGCCACGCCATCGCGTACGTGTATGTGGCGGTGGACGCGCGGGCCTACGGGGCCATGACGCTGGGCAACGGCGTGTGGTCGCGCAGCGTGTGCGTGCCGGCGGGCGGCCAGGTGCACTTCCTGGCGAAGGACGGCGGCGGAGCGGCGAGCACGACGGCGAAGGTGGACTGGCCGAAATCGTAGCGCGTCCGGCCTCGCGCTCCGCGGGCGAGCGCTCGGCCCCCACGCGCCCTCAGAACGCGCGCAGCAGGTCCTCGAGCCGCGGCGGGCGCACGTCGCGCTTCATGTCGCGGACGAGGGCCTGGTAGTAGGCGACCTGCGACTGGGCCTTGCGCAGCTCCTCGCCGAGCTGCACCTCGCGCTCTTGCCAGCGGTCGAGCTCGCGGAGGGCTTCGAGGATGGCCTGCTCGCGCATGGGCCGGGCAGCGGGAGGGCGCGCCATGAACGTTTCGGACGTTTCCCCGCTCCAAACGTCGCTTTCAGGCGCAGGTGGCCGAGGCGAGCATGGCCGCGGCCGGGTCCGCCGGCGGGTCGGTGCCGACGATGCTCGTCCACGTGCTGCTGTCCGGCGTGCGCGTGATGGTCAGGCCGCCCGGGCCGGTGCCGAGGATCTCCGTCGCGGCGAAGGCGAAGACGCGCACCGCCTCCTTGTTCGCGCCGCACGTCCACTTCGCGTCGATGGCGCGGCCGTGGATGGTCTGGCCCTGCTGCTCGCTCTGCGCGTCGTACAGGATGAAGTCCACCGCGTCGCCCTGGACGTGCGTCGCGCCGGTCGCGGTCTGCGTGAGCTGGATGCCCTGCCCTTGCACGTACTCGTCGATGCGCTTCTTGATCTCGCCCTGGATGTCGATGAACGGCACGCTGCTGACGCTCACCACGACCGCGCCGCCCAGGGGCTGCGCCGGGCTGTGCGCGTAGGCCTTCGCCGCGTACTGCACCTTCACGAGCACGTTGCCCTGCTCGCCGCCCGTGCTGTGGCTCGTGTCCGCGGCCCAGCCGCCGGGCACGCTGGCGAAGTCCGCGGCGTGGAACGCGCCGGACAGGCAGCCCGACAACGCCGAGAGCAGCACGAGGCCGGCGAGCGGCACAGCGAGAGGCGCGCGCATACGGCCGCACCGAGGGCAGCGCGCTTGAGGTTTGTGGAGGGCGCGCAGGAGCGAGCAAGGGTCAAGTAGGGGCACGGGCTTTCCCGCCCCGCCGGGCTCATGGTCTAGCGGTTATGACGGCGCTCTCACACAGCGCAGATCACCGGTTCAAATCCGGTTGAGCCCATCTCCTTCGCGTGCGCGCTCAGGGCGCGGTGAGCTCGGCGGCGAGCTGCTGCGCGAACGCGAGCGTCGTGGCCGCGCGCTCCTCCGCCGTGCGCTGCGCGAGGGCGAGCGGCCCGCTCACCTGCACGAACTGGTCCACCGTCTGCTCCGCGGCCTGCACGTCGCCCTGCACCGGCGCGAGCAGCCCGGGCGCGCGGTCGAGCACGTCGAGCGCGCCGAGGACGGTGCCGCTGCTGGGCAACGTGGCCAGGGCGGCGCGCGCCGTCGCCATGGGGTCGCCCACGACCGGGGCCGCGTCCTGCAAGGCCTGGTTCCGCGCGTCCTGCGCCGCCTGCAGCGCGCCGAAGGCGTCGCCGAGGACCGTGCCGCCGGCCTGCGCCACGATGTCGTCCGTGCCGGTCTTCGCCGTGACGGCGTCGAGCCCATCCTGGGCCGCGCCGAGCACGTCCTGCGTGCCGAGCGCGAGCGCCGGGCTCGCGAGCAGCGTCGCCACGACCAGCCCCACACCTACGACAGCGCCCAGCCTCATGCCGACTCACGGACGTGCGCGCGGCAGACGCCTCATGAACTGTTTCCCCGGCGAGGCTCCGAAGGTCGAAGGAGGCGGACGCGTCCCGCCAGGCTTGTCCCACAACCCATGTGGCGCGCCGCCGGGCTGGCCGCGCCGGTGGAACCCATGCCGCAGAAGTACGTCAACGACATCGTCGCGCCCGCCATCGTGGACACGCTCATCCTGGGCCGCGCCCTGAACGGCATCGTGCAGGTGCCGGACGTGGAACGCATCATCCAGAGCTGGGGCGAGCTCAGCGACAACGTCGAGGTGCGGGAGCGGTGCGAGGAGCTGGAGCGCAGCGGCCACCTGCGGCGGGAAGGCACGGGCTACCGCGTGACCGACGACGGCCGCCAGGACGTGCAGAAGGTCCTGCCCTGGTTCCGCTCCATCCCGCAGCAGATCCAGGCCACGCCGGGCACGACGACGCGCTGAGCGGGCAAACCATCATGAGGACCAGCGGGTTTCCCGCGCCGGGGAAGCCCGCATGGTCTTCGAGGAGTACGACATCACGTTCAGCGGCGTGAGCAACGCCCTGGGCCTCGACCTGCAGGAGGGCGCCCCTCCGAGCCTGAGCGGCGAGTTCGCCGACTACAAGGTGCGCATCGTCGCCGTCGTCGAGCCCCATGGGGGCCAGCCCACGGCCATCACGCGCGTCACCCTTGCCATGCCGAGCGCGGCGAAGAGCGAGGTGCAGGTGGCCAGCCGCGGGAGCGAGCCGCGCTTCGGCGTGCCTGGCTCGCTGCCGCACGTCGCGACGGGCAACGCGCAGTTCGAGGCCCGCTTGGCCATGCGCAGCGCGAACCCGCAGCTCGCGCTCTCCGCCATCATCAAGGAGTACCAGAACAAGCTGAGCGTGATGGAGGAGCAGGCCCACCTGTGGGTGAAGGGCAACGAGGCGGGCTTCGAGATCCTCGGCGAGAACCCCGACGCGAACCACTGGGTGAACATCGTGGAGATGCTCGGCAAGATCGCCGACCGGGTGCGCAAAGGGTAGGCGCGTCCGTCTTCGCAGGCTCGGCATACGGCCACGCTTCCCAGGGAACCCTCAAGAGCCGTTCCCGCGTCCGACCGCTCGGAGGCTCATCCCCATGCAGAAGACCCTTGGTGCCATCGCGCTCGTCGCGCTGATGGCCTTGACCAGCCCGCTGGCGAGCGCCAGCGTCACGTTCGACGACGCGTTGCACGTCAACGACGCGCTCCTCACGGCCAACCTCAAGATGCCGGCGAGCACGCCGATCTTCCAGAGCAGCAAGCAGTACGACGTCACCGTCGGCACCGGCGACACCATCAGCGCCACGCTGACGTACACGAACGCGGCCACGGCCGCGGTCGGCAACGACCTCGACCTGACGCTGCTCGTCCCGAGCGCGGCCCCGGTCCCGCTCCCCATCCCGCCCGACCAGGCGACCATCCTCGCCATCGCCGGCACGCGCGTCGCGCGCACGACGTGCACGGACGCGGCGGCCCAGAGCACGAACCACCCGGCCCTCGGCGAGCCGACGGGCGAGGCCCTGAGCTTCACCGTCCCGGCCGGCGGCGAAGTGGGCAAGTACGCCCTCGTCGTGCGCGGCCTGTTCATGACCACGGACCAGCCCTACAC
>JAIVGT010000230.1 GCA_020201485.1 Halobacteriales archaeon | reverse complement strand
GGGGGCGGCCACCGGCCGCCTCGCCTCCGCGCGGCCCCGGGCCGAGCGGTGAGCGTGAGCCCGACGGCGACACGGAGCATCGTGGCCTGACACGGGTCTGCCGCAGATCCGCAAGCCCATCGCCCCCGAATGCGCCGAGGAGCAGCGGCGCGAGGTCGACGTGCGGCGGCCGCGGCACGGGAGCGCTAACGAGCAAGAACTGTCGCAGGATGGCGACAGTCTCCCCCGAAACATCATGCCTCCCACCGTCCTGAGCAACGAGCGGGAGTGGCATGCAGGCAGGAAGCGCGTTCACAGCGGTAGCGATGGTCATCATCATCACGGGTTGCGCCAGTCCAGCGGCGGAGAAGTCTAGGGCAAACGACCGCGTCGAGCAGCTGCCGTCTTCGCCCTCCGGACCGACCGGCAACGGCGAACCGCTCAACCAGACCTCGACGAGCACGCCTCCCGTGGTCGGCTCCACCACCGCCATCCCGACCGCGCCCCCGAACGGCACCCTGCGCGTGCACTACGTCAACGTCGGCCAGGGCGACGGCACCATCTGGGAGCTGCCCGGCGGCTCCTTCATCGTGTACGACTGCGGCCCGCCCGTGGGCAGCGCGGCCGCGAACCCCGTCGTGCAGGCGCTGCACGGCCTCGGCGTGGCGAGCGGGGGCACGCTGTTCGCCCTCGTGGCGAGCCACGGGCACAACGACCACACCGGCGGCTGCGAGGAGGTGCTCAGCGAGTTCCGCGTCCTGCACGCGTACGAGACGTGGTACGAAGGCGCGGATGCGCCGCAGAGCTACCACCGCTTCCAGGACGAGCTGAAGGCGGAGGGCGCGACGATGCACGTCCTGCACGCGACGACCGCCCTGGAAGGCGAGGAAACCTTCCACGCCGGGGACCAGCTCGCGCTGCCGCAGGACGCGCGCGCCGCGGGCGTGAGCGCCGAGGTGCTCTGGCCGCCCGACTGGCAGGGTAGCTCCTGGGACGACATCGCGGCATCGAGCGTGGCCGTCCGGCTGAGCTTCGGGACCACGTCGTTCTGCTTCCAGGGGGACGTGGAGGAAGCGCAGGAGCGTGAGCTGACGCAGCGGCTGGGCGAACGGGGTTGTGACGTGTACCTGATGGGACACCACGGGAGCAAGTACGCGAGCAGCTCGGGGTGGGTGCATGCGATGCACCCTCTCCTTGCGCCCGTGAGCTTCGGGAACAACACGTACGGGCACCCGACGAGCGAGGCTCTCTGTCGCGTGCAGAGCGAAGGAACGAAGGTGTACGCGACGCAGCGGGACGGTAGCATCGCCGTGGAAAGCGATGGAAGAAGGTTGAGCGTTCAACCGGACGAGCCGGAGACGAAGGACTACTGCGTCCCGGGCATCGACTACTGGGCGACCTAACGTAGTCACGAGGGGGGCGTGGGGGGAAACGAGCGCGCGGCCAACATGCTGCATCGGACTCAGCCCGCCCGCGCGCCTTCGTTCCTGGACGGCCGTGGGCGCACACTCGTCCCTTTCTCGATTCCGCAAGTGGCGGCAGGCAGGCGTCGAGCGGAGACCAGCCTCGTTCGAGGCCTCACCAGCTAGTGAACGCGCTGGCCTCGCCGGCACGGACCCCGCGGACGCCTGGAGCTGTCAAGGGCCGGCGTGCGTTCGTCCGCGTCCCTCGGACTCACACACGCAGCCGGAGCTTGCCGCCCGAGGCCGCTTCGAGCAGAGCAGCCACGTCCCGTCGGCGGTTCTCCTTGAGCCGTCGGATGCCGTCTTCCAAGAGGTCGGCTCGGAGCGCGTGCCCCGTCCGCAGGCGCGCGTCCATCTGGCGCTTCACGTCCGCACGGAAAGCCTCGGCTCGCCTGCGGTTGTCCTCGGTGTAGGCGTCCTGCTTCTCGGCGCGCCGGGCTCGGTCCACCGCGGCCTCGGCCTTCAGCAGGAGGACATACTCGTAGGGGTACCACAATACGGCGCCCTCCCGCTTGGCGTGCTCCCCGGCCGCCTCCAGCAGCTCGCGCGGCAGGAAGCCCCCCTTCGCCGAGGGCCGCCCGCGGAGAAGGTCGATCTCGATGTCCTCACCGCCTTTCTGGATGGTGACCTTGACCGAGGCCTTGTCGTGGGCGACCTCGGCGTGGCCGAGATCCTCGGCCATGGTCGTGACCATGTCCAAGGAGGCGATGGAGCCCTTGGCGTCGTGCACGACCACGTCCACGTCCTTCGTGCGAAGGGAACGCTCGCCCTCGAGCAGGAAGTACACACTGCCCACAGGAGCGACCATCAGGCCGTGGCGCGCAGCGGCTTCGGCGATGCGCCGCAGCACGTCGCGTTGCGCTGCCTCGTCGAGTTCCATGCCTATCTCACCAGCCTTTCGACTTCGCTGAACCGCCGGGAGAACGCCGTGCTGTCCACCTCGCGCCAGAGGGCGGGAGGAAGAAGGAGCAAGGAGGCGTCCCGCTTCCGTTCGTCCCATGCGGTCACGGGCGCGGGCGCGCCGAAGGCCCCGGCGTACCGCGCTGCGCGCTGCTTGAACGCCGCCCGCGAGGCCTTGGTCGCGGGTTTTCCGCTCGACCGGCCGCCGTCCGCCTGCACGAGCATCTCCGTGATGCCCGACAGGCGTTCCTCGATGCGGGGCAGCCCGAGCGAGATGAGCAGGGCTAGCACCCACGCAGGGTCCCTGACGCCGGGGGAGGCGATGAACGAGAGGGACCGCGGGTCCGCGGTCACGCCCGGGGCGGAGCTGTCGAGTTCCTCCAGGCGGGAGGGCAGCGTCGCTCGCGGACGACGGCCGAGCAGACCAGGGGCCGAAGACACGCGGCCGGCGCCGCGGCTGACGAGGGCGCTGCGCCAGACATCGGGGAGCCCCGGCGGCGGCATGTCCGACACGACGACCATGTTGTCCGGGAACGGCACGCGCCGCGCGCGTGTTCCCGCGCCATCGCGGAGGTCGCTGACGAACAGGGGGACGCCGATGCCGAGCTCGACGCTCGACAGCCAGGCCGAGAAGCACCAGGACCTCAGGCCGCTGGCTGCCAGCGCGCGCCCGATGCCGAGCTCCGCGCGTGCCACATCGGGGAGCCAGCCCATGATGGCCAGGTCGCGCGCGGCGGGGATGAAGAACGTGTTCTGGTAGGGGGACAGGAGCCAGCCGCAGCGCTTGCCGTCGGCCACGAACTTGTTCGCGGCGCTCTTCCCCCAGCACTCCTCGAAGTCCCCGCGGGTCCATGCTCCGCTGCCGAACCCGAGGTCGAGGACCTTCTCGACGAAGGCGGATGACGGGAAGGACGGGATGTCGCCGGCCGGCTGCACGTCCTCATATAATATCCCCTGAACCATAAGACTTTGGTAAGTCTCCCCGAATTAGGGAGGCCAACGGGACTGCCGGAAGCGCAAGCGCGCAAACCAGTCGCGGGGGCGGCCCGTGAACGCCCTCCCCCAAAGCGGCACAGGCCAGGCGGGCGCATGCCCAGGCATGGCGCATCCCCTCTCGACCCCGCAACGGGTCCGCGACCGCATCGGCGTGACCGAGGAGGAGGTCAACGATGCTGTCCTCGACGGCTTCATCGCGGACCAGCAGGCGTACCTGGAAGTCGCTCTCAGGCGCACGTTCGCCGAGGACGAGCCGGGCTACGAGCTGGCGCGGCGCGTCGTGACGGACCTAGCCGCGGCGCTCGCGCTCGGGAGGCTGACCGGGGGCGCGGCTGCCGGCACGGAGTACCGCGTCGGGAAGCTGAGCGTGTCGAAGCGGGCCGAGCTGGCGCATCGGCGCGCGTTGATGGAAGCGTTGCGCGGTCAAGCCGGCGCTGGGTTGGACGCGCTGCGCCAGCTCACGCGTCGACGCGGATTCTCCTTCGTCGGGCCGGATTGAGCCTGCTCAGAGCGGGATGGGCACTTCCTGGGCGCACTGCTGCGCCACGCCCTGGACCTCGACGCTGCACACCAGCACGACCGCGCGCCCGCCCAGGCTCGTGTCCACGGACAGGCCGACGATGCCCGGGAGGTCGAGGAGGAGCGTGCCGCCGACCGGCAGCTGGGCCGCCGGCTGCCCCGTGACCTCGGTGCTGCAGCCCATGCCTTCCGGCAGCGAGAGGTCCGCGCCGTCCGGGACGGGCATGCCGCACTCGACGCCGAGGCCGGACGTTCCCGGGTTCGCGAAGAACTTGACCGTGCCCTTCTTCATGGCCAGCGCCGGCGTGGGCAACGCGACGCTCGCCACGAGGAGCAACGTGAGCAGGAGCGCGGCGCGGGACGGGGCTTTCATGCCGCCGCATTCCGGAGGTTGGGGCATCATCCTTGCGGCCGGACCGGCTGCGGGTCGGCCCGCGGTGGAGACCCGTCCCGGCCCCCTGGGCGAGCCGGTGCGCGTCCTCCGTGCCACACCCTCCCCCAATCCTCCAACCCCTCCGCGGGCGACCATGGCCCCATGCATGCCATCGCATTGCTGGACGCGGACGACAACGAGCTGACCCTGGACGCCCTGCACCCCCTCGCCTTCGGGAACTGCCTCGCGGGGAGCACGAGCGACGCGCTGCGCCTGCGCGTGCTGAACGTGGGTGAGCAGCCGGTGGACTTCGTGCGCGTGCGCGCGGTCGTGCACCCGGAGTACCCGGTGGGCGCGCTGCAGGACACCGTCGACGCCGTCCGCATCGGGCTCAGCCCGCGCGGGCCGTGGTTCCCTGAGGTCGAGCTGGGCACGCTGCGCGCCGGCGAGGCGCGCTCGGTGTGGGTCCAGTGGCTGCCCCCGGTCATGGCCATGCCCGGTGACGTCGTGTTCGCCGTCACGGCCGTGGGCGCGCCGCGCGAGGAGGTGTGAGATGGACCTGTTCGCGCTGGCGCGGCGCGAGTTCCTCGCCATCTGCGAGGAAGCCGGCAGCACCATCGTGCACACGTCCCCCGTCGGGACGCGCACGGTGAAGCGCGTCGTGCAGGTCGTGGACACGCGCGAGACGGCGACCTACCCGCGCGCCGTGGCGAGCGAGTACCGCCGGCCGAGCGTGCAGGACGTGCTCCGCCGAGGGGATGCGGTGCTGTACGCGGTGGGCGACGACGCGTTCTGCGTCGGGGACGTGGTGACGTGGCGCGGCCGCGACTGGGTCGTGGTGGGCGGCCTGGGCGCGGACGTGCTCGGCGAGGACAAGCTGTACGAGGAGGTCGGCCTGCGCCGGCTGGCGGCGACGACGACGTGCCGCGTGACGGGAACCATCGCGAGGGGGAACTGAGCATGGAGCAGACAAGGGGCGAGCAGAGCGCGCGGTCCGACCTGGCGGGCATCGAGGCCAGCCTGGCTGTGCTGCACGACAAGATGGACAGGCTCGCCGAGGATGCGGCCGTGGCGCGCACTGAAATCGCGTGGCTGAAGTGGGGCATGCGCCTGCTGTTCGCAGCGGTGCTCGGCGTGGGAGGCGTGGCGGCGCACGCGGCGCTCTAACGCCTTGTCGCGAGGGGGGATGTGGGGGGAAACGCGCGCCGCGAGGCTGCAATTTCGACGATGCGGCTTCGCCAAGCAGCAGCGCCCAGGTCCTTGGTTTGAATTTCGTTTGGACTGTTGCACGTAATCGACTTGCCCAGAAAAGCCATCGGCAGATGCGGAGGAAACGATGCACGACCTCAGCGAAGTCTTCTTCTGGGCTCTGAACCGACAGTGCCGCACCCACCCTGGGCAGGCATGCACCATCCAGAAGGAGGTCGCCGACCTTGTCGGAGTGGCCAAAGACGCGGGGACGCTGGCAACAGGCCTGACAACGCTGACCGCCTACGTTCGGAAGCAATACGGCGAGGACGCAGCGCTGTTCGTTGGAGCGCTCGGAGCGTTCGGCCTCGTCGCGTTCCTGGCCTATCGGCTCAGCGAGGTGCAGGACACCCGCCAACCAGGGTTCCCCCACTAGGGCAGCGCCTGATCGCGTCGCGGCACCCGGCGCGGGTCGAGCGACTCCAAAGGGGTACTTTCAGTCCCCTCCCCCACGCACCGCCATGGCGAGGCGCCGCGGATGCCCATCCGTGGACTGCCCGTACTGCGGCAAGCTGATGGTGCGCCTCGCCGCCTGCTGCTGGGAATGCCCACCCTGCTGCTACGGCACGTGCCGGGACCCGCGCGCCCCCGGCTGCGCGTTCCCGCCCTGAAGCGCGCGCTGGCCCGGATGCGTGACGGCGGAACTCCCCGCGCGGGTTTCTGCGCAGCCTAGCCCGCCGTGCCATCGTTAACCACTTCCTCCAACAAGCATGTGCCCCTCCGCGGGGCTGGGAGGTCGAGAGCATGGGGGCACGTGGTATCGTCCTGCTGGGTCTGCTCGTGATCGCCAGCCTGCCGCCGGCCGAGGCGGCGCGCACCGTGCAGCTCCCGGCCGCGCACGTCGGCGACCAGGCCGTGTACAGCGACGCGGCGACCGGCGAGCCGGCCCTCGCGCTGACGTGGATGCCGGCGCAGGACACGCGCGACCGGTGGGGGCACGTGCTCCATGCGAACGTCCTGCGGATGCGCGTCCCCGCGCCGCCCGTGGAGGGTCAGGGGGCTGCCTGGTACGACGTGGACGAGGCGTACACCGGGACCCTCGGCCCGGTGTCGCGCACGGCCCGCCTCATCTCCACGGAGCAGCTGCCGGAACGCGTCGGCGCGCCGCTGCTGTTCGTCCAGGTCGCATCGGCCCGCAACATCACGCAGGAACGGAACACCACCGACCAGGGGTTCGCGCCTGCGCCGTGGCTGCGCGCGTGCTTCGCGCACCACGACCTGCAGGGCAAGACGCTGCCCGAGACGCTGGCGGCGCACGACGCCTGCCCGGTCCTGCGCGGCGACCAGCCGGTCCGCGGCGAAGCCGCCGACTTCCACGGCCACGCCGGCCGTTCCTACACGTTCGACCTGCAGGACCCAGCGCAGCTCGATCCCGCCACGAGCGCGTCGCAGGGGACCCTGCGCCTCGTGTTCGCCGAGGGCTGGCCCGTCATCGTCGAAGCGAGCACCCGGACGCGCGGCTGGCCGCGGCGAAGCTTGGTTCGAGCACGTTCGAGGACGCGGGCATGCTCTGGGAGCTGACCTTCGCTGCGCCCGGGCAGGCCCCGGCGGCCGCGTACAACGTGAGCTCCCTGTTCTGGCACCCGGCCGCCGTGCCACGCGTGGCCGTGCTGCCGACCGGGCTGAACGTGGAGAACCAAGACGAGGGCCCGGGGGAGCTGCCGGGAGCCTCGCCGACCCAGGGCAGCGCGCTGACCGTCGCGTCCGCCGTGGCCATCGCCGCGGCGCAGGCGGGCAGCGACTTCGACCACGTCCGCGGCTTGCGGTTCGTCGCGCCGACGGCGGAAACGCCCGCGTCCATCGCCGTGGAAGGGCGCAAGGGCCGGTCGGGCGGCGCAGCGGGCAGCCCGGTCATCCTGGATGCCAGCGTCACCTTGGACGCGGCGGACGGGAGCGCGCTCAGGGTCGTGCTCGACCATCAGGACACACACTACGGCGCGTTCGACGTCACGTCGCCGCACGTGGGCAACAGCGCGGGGTCCTCCGGAGCTCCGCCGCCGAGCCTGGTCACGATGGGGCTGGCGATGGCAACGGTGGCGGGGATGGCGCTGCTCGTCGGCTTGGGTGCGGGCGGCAACCTGACCGTCGCCTACGCGCGCCTGGCGAAGGCCGACCTGCTCGACCATCCCGTCCGTGAGGGCATCGTGGACCTCGTGCGCCGCGAGCCCGGCGCGAACTTCACCACCATCCAGGACAAGCTCGGCATCGGCAACGGCGCGGCGTGGTACCACCTGGCCGTGCTGGAGCGGGGCGGCAAGGTCACGTGCATCGAACGCAGCAGGTCCCGCCGGTACTATCTCGCGGGCTCGGAGCACTACCGGGCGATGCAGCAGCTCGCCGCGCTCCGGAGCCCGGCGATGCGGGCGGTGTACGAGGCCATCTACACGCAGCCGGGCGTGATGCTGCAGGACGTGTCGGCGCGGTTGCGCGTGACGCCTCCGGCGGCGCACAGGCACGTGAAGAAGCTCAAGGAGGCTGGGCT
>JAIVGT010000229.1 GCA_020201485.1 Halobacteriales archaeon | reverse complement strand
AGTGCAAGGCGTGCACCGTGCTCGTCATCGCCCGGCCGACCATCTCCCTCTACCCGCGGGAGAAGTACGAGAAGGGCCTGACCCTCATCACGGTCAGCGCCCGCCGCACCCCGGCGCAGTGCCTGAGCCCGAACATCAAGTCGCTGAACTACCTCAACAACATCCTGGGCCGCATCGAGGCCAACCACACGAACGCCGACGAGGGCCTGATGCTCGACGTGCAGGGCTTCGTGAGCGAGGCGACCGCGGACAACATCTTCCTCGTGCGCCGCGGCATCGTGAGCACGCCCCCCGCGCACAACACGCTGAAGGGCATCACGCGCCGCGCGGTGAAGGAGGTGTGCAAGATGGAGGGCTACGAGGTCGAGGAGCACCCCATCGCCCTGTTCGACGTGTACACGAGCGACGAGGTGTTCATCACCGGCACGGCGGCCGAGGTCGTGCCCGTCGTGCTCGTGGACGGCAAGCGCATCGGCGAGGGCGTGCCCGGCCCGGTCACGAAGCACCTCATGGCCTCCTTCGCCAAGTTCGCCCGCAGCACGGGCACGCCCATCTACCCGGGCAAGGCGGTCGAGCCCGGGGCGAAGGCGCGCGTGTGAGCCGCGCAGCGAAGGTTGAGATCACGTTGCGGCGAGCCGGCCGGTCCACACGCCGATGCCGAGCGGCTCGAGCAGCGCGGCCTCGAAGGAGGACGTGCAGAGCTGCGACGGGTCGAGGTACGCCCCGACGTGGAAGCTCGCCTGCACCTGCCCGCTCGGGCTTCCTGCCTCGCACGCGCGGCACGCCGTGACGGTCACGCCGCCGTCGCCCTGCGCCGCGCACTGCAGGCGGTACGGCAAGCCCGGGCCGGTCACGCGCACCTCCTCCGAGAGGGCGACCTTGCCGAGGAGCGGGTGGGGCTGCGCGTCGATGCCGGCGCTCCAGGCCGCGGCGACGGTTGCGAGCTGGCAAGCCCACGGCCCGGGCAGCGGCGCGGTGAACGGCCCGCAGGCCTGTGGCGCGGCCACGGCTGGGCTGGCGAGGGGCAGCAAGGCGAGGAGGAGCAGGGGCCAGGCGCGCATGCGGGCGCTCCGCGTCTCGGGGGCTTGAGCCAGCGGGCGCGCTGCTAGTGGTCAGCCCGGCCCGGGCACGACGAGGTAGCCCGTCCACTCCCCCACCGCGCCCTGCAGGAGGAGCGCGAGGTCCACGAGGGGCGTGCAGAGCTGCGCGGGGGGGACGCGCGCGCCGACCTGGTACTGCGCGGTGAGGTCGCCCGCGGGGTTGCCGGGGATGCAAGTGTGGCATTCCACCATGCCGCCGTTCGCGTCCGCCGAGCCGGTGCAGTCCTCGCCGAACACCTGCAGGTTGCTGCCCGTGACGAGGATGCGGCCGGCGAAGGTCCCTTGCCCGGTCGCGGGGTGCGGGGCGATGCCGAAGGCCGCGATGTAGCTCCCGGCGTTCTCGCCGAGGCTCTGGAGCTGGCACTGGTAGGTGCCGGATTCCGGCACGAGGTACGGCCCGCAGCTCTGCGCGGAATCGGCGGGGGCGACGGCCGCGGGCAGCGCAGGCAGGAGGGCGAGGAGGAGGAGCAGGGCGCGCATGGCCGCGCAGCGCGCTGCCGGCCGCTTGAAGCTGCAGGCGCGCCGCTAGTGTCGGTCGGGCTTGCGCTGCGAGGAAGGGAGGAAAAGGAGGATGCGCGCCGCGCCGGGCGCCGCGTGCCGCGCTCAGGGCGTCCAGACGGCGTGGATGTTCGCGTACCAGAACACGTCGTTCGCGTCGCAGCCGCCGTTGCAGATGCCGTTCAGGTAGTACGTGAACGTGCCCGCCGCGACGGAGACCTGCCGGCTGAGCGTCGTGCCCTGCTGGTAGCTGCCATCGGTCGGCGCGCTCGCCGGGATGTACACGGGCATCGTCACGCCGGTGGTGAACGAGCAGTCCGTGCTCGTCGTGCCGATGTTCAGGTAGAAGAAGTCCTGCGTGTTCACCGCGTGGTTGATCTTCGTCCAGGCGTTGGCCTCGACGAGGATCTTGCCGGAGGCGGGCGCGGTGATGGTCACGGTCGCGCCGCTGTAGTTCACGCACGTGTTGCCGATGGTCGTCGTCGAGCCGGAGCCCGTCCACGCCTGCACCGGGGCCGAGGGGATGGTGGCGCACGTCACGCCCCCTGCGCTGGAGACCGTCTGCACCGCCGTGCCGACGGCGCACGTGCCGGTCACGCGGAGCTGCACTTGGGCGCTGTTCACGTCGGCGCTGCCGATGGTGCCGTCGAGGAGCTTCGCGCTCGTCACCGAGGCGTCCGCCAGCATCGCGGTCGAGACGCCGGTCGTCGGGATGATGCCGGCGATGCCGCTGCCCGCCGTGGGCAGGAACGCCGCGCCGACCGTGCCGCTGTTGATGTCCGAGCCGTCGAGGCGCGCGTTCACGCCGAACGTCTGCACCGCGGTCCACGTCTGCGCCGTGGCCAGGCGCGCCATGTTGCTCGAGTGGCGCGCGTCGGCGACGATGCCGCTCGTGATGGTCGAGCCGTCGAGGCTGGCCTGGGTGCCGAACGTCTGGAGCGCGGTCCAGGAGTTCGCCGTGTTGAGCAGCGTGCTGCACGCCTCGGTGCCGTCCGCGTTGATCTTGCTGATGAAGTTGCCCGCGCTGCAGGTGATGGCCTGCGCGCTGCCGGCGGGGCCGGCCGGGCCTTGCGGGCCGGTTGCGCCCGTGGCTCCCGTGGCGCCGGTCGCACCGGTCGCGCCCTGCGGGCCGACGTCGCCCTGGGGTCCCTGCGGGCCGACGTCGCCTTGGATGCCCTGGATGCCTTGCTCACCCTGCGGGCCCTGCGGACCCATCGGGCCGATCTCGCCCTGGGCTCCTTGGGGACCGATGTTGCCTTGCGGTCCTTGTGGGCCGACCTCGCCTTGGATGCCCTGGATGCCCTGCTCGCCCTGCGGTCCTTGCGGGCCGATGGGGCCGATGGCGCCCTGCGGGCCGACGTCCCCCTGGGGTCCCTGCGGCCCGACCTCGCCTTGGATGCCCTGGATGCCCTGCTCGCCTTGCGGACCCTGCGGACCCATCGCGCCGATGGCGCCCTGCGGGCCGACCTCGCCCTGGATGCCTTGCGGGCCGACGTCGCCCTGGAGTCCCTGCGGGCCGATGGGGCCGATGTCGCCCTGCGGTCCTTGCGGGCCGACCTCGCCTTGGATGCCTTGGATGCCTTGCTCGCCTTGCGGGCCGACCGAGCCGACCTCACCCTGCGGCCCCTGCGGGCCGACGTCGCCCTGCGGTCCCTGCGGGCCGACCGGGCCTGGCTGCGTCGGGCACGGGATGAGCTGGTCGTTGAGGGCCTCGATGCACACCGTGAGGCTGACCAAGCCCAAGTCGGGCACGCTCACCTGCAACGGGATGTGGTAGACGACGGGCACGTCGCTCGCGCCCTCGGAAGCCGCACCGACGAAGCCCGTCGGGACCATCATCGCCAGCAATGCCAATCCAAGCCAGACTCGCTTCGGGTGCATGTTGCCTCCCAACGCCCGCGCCGCTCCGGGAGCAGCCGTGCGCCTCGGGGCGGCACGGCGGTCGCCGTGAATAAACCTCCTCTGCGCCGAGCCTCGCCGGCACGGCGGAGCTTTGGAAAGCCTAGCCGAGCGCCAGCGCGAGCGCACTCACGAATCGTCGTGCACGATGCGGGCCGGCTACGCTCCTTTCTCCCGCTGCAGCATGCGCTCCGTGATCTCGGTGAGCGGGTGCTGCGAGTAGTCGTTGACCTCGATGTCGGCGAGCGTGTCCAGGCCGGCGGCGTGCGCGTTGCGCTCCAGGCCCAGCTCGATGTCCTTGCTCAGGATGAGCACGTACGCGTCCAGCTCCTCGATGCCCAGCCGCTTCGCCGCGATGACGCGGTGGTGCCCGTCCACGAGGATGGGCCGGGGCTTCTTCCAGATGACGAGGATGGGCTCGGCCAGGCCGCGGTTGATCTCCCGCTTCCGCCCCTCCAGCTCGTCGGCGAAGATCTGCTTCTGCGTCGGGATGAAGTCGGCGATGGGCACGCGCCGGCGCTCGATGTCCACGCGGATGCTGTACAGCGTCTCGAGCGTCTCCTTCAGCTTCAGCAGCTTGCTCGGCGTGACGCGCTCGATGTGGGAGCGGATGATGTCGCTCGTGCTCACGATGCCCACCATGCGGCCCGAGTCGTCCACCACGGGCAGCTCCTTGATGCCCATGCGGAACAGGACGCGCGCGCAGTCGTCGAGGTCCATGTCGGGATGGGCCACGACCGTGCCCTTGGCGATGATGTCGCGGATGCGCGCCTCGGGCTTGCCGATGTTGCGCAGCAGCTCCTTCGGCGTGAGGAAGCCGACGAGGTGGTCCTTGTCCGCGACGGGCAGGCCGACGTGGCCCTCGCGCACGACGCGCTCCACCGCCTCGTGGACGGTGGTGTCGGGGTGGATGCTCACGACCTCGCTGGTCATGTAATCCCGCACGAGCGGCTTGACCACGCCCGGGCAAAGCGGCGCGGGCTCATAGCTTGTGCGCCGGGCTTCAGGCCGTGTCCAACGTCCCCGTCCAATCCCCCGCGGCGATGGGCAGCACCGGGCCGGCCGGCGCGCCCCGCACGATCTCGTCCAGGCTGGCGCCCATGACGAACACGACCTGCGTCGGGTAGCCGCGGATGCCGCCGCCCACGCCCGTGCACTGCACAGGCAGGGCCGCGACCACGAGGCATTGCTGCGCGGCGAGCACGCCGCGGTCGCTGTCCACGCGGAAGCCGGCGTAGCCGGTGAAGAGCGGCGAGAACGTGAGGCCGACGGCCCAGCCCCCGGTGCCGCTCGTCGGGATGGTGCACGTCGTGGTGAGCGGGGCCGTGCCGCCGCATTCCTGGTGCGCGTCGAGCGGGCCGGGGCTCCACGAGCCGTCGGCGTGGAACCAGAGGGTCGTGGGCGCGGCCTGCGCCGGCAGCGCGGGGAGCAGGAGCAGGGCGGGCGCGAGGAGGAGCAGGGCGCGGGGCATGCCCGGGAAAGCAGCCCGGCGCGGGATGGGGCTTCGCAGGAAACATCCTGCGCTCAGGCGAGCGGCGTGTCCGGGCCGTGCGCCCGGGGGAGGACCGGGCCGATCCAGCAGAGGCAGCCGGTGCTCCAGTGCACGTAGCCGCAGAGGGATGCGATGGGCTGCAGGCCGGGCGCGACGTTGCCCTCCAGCCAGAGCACGTGCGTCGGCAGGTCGCTGTCGAACGGCTGCGCCGCGAAGCCTTCCAGCGGCGCGCGGCGCACGTACACGTCGCCCGTGGCCTGCCCGTCCAGGCTCGCGCCGTCCAGGCCGAGGGTGATGACGTGCGGGTCCGTCGCCGGCACGAGCCGGCCCGCGACGTAGTTGTAGCAGAACAGCACGGTCTCCCCGTCGAAGGCCCCGCAGCGGTCGAGGGGCGCCGGGTCGCAATCGGCCGGCGCGGCGCTCAGGGCGAGGGGCGCGGCGAGGAGGAGCGCCAGGGCGAGCGCGCGCACGATGCGCCGAGCGGGGCGGGGAGGCTTCAACGTTCCCAGGGAAGCTTGGACGGACAGGGCGTCCAGCGAAGCGTTCAGGCCCGGCACGCCGGTCCGGGTCCATGGCCCGAGCCCCGGTGCTCGCCCTGCTGCTGGGAGCGCTGCTCCTCCTGCCGCCCGGCCTCGGCCACGGGGACGCGCCGCCCATGGGCCGCGCCACGCTGCGCGAGGTGCACGACGCGGCGCTCGCCGGGTACGTGCACGCCGGCTCGCTGGGCAACGCCTCCGTGCAGGTCTCGCGCCTGGAGATGAGCGGGCCGGGCGCGTGCTGGCTCGACGTCGACCAGGATGGCCTGCTCGACCTGTTCGTCGTCAACGGCCGGTACGTGACGCAGCCGGAGCTGAACGCGCGGCTTCCGCGCAGCATGCTGTTCCGCGGCTTGGGCAGCGGCTTCGCCGATGCCACGGACGCGAGCGGCGCGGGGCTGGAGGGGCAGCACCTCGGCTGCGCCGCCGGGGACTACGACAACGACGGCTGGCCCGACCTGTACGTGACCGGCTACGGCGGCGGCGCGCTCCTGCACAACGCGCAGGGCGTGCTCACGGACGTGGCCGACGACGCGGGCGTGCGGGACGCGACGTGCGGGGCCTGGCTGTGCCTGGGCATGAGCGCGGACTGGCTGGACTACGACCGCGACGGCTGCCTCGACCTGTTCGTGGACCACTACGGCCGGCTGGACCTGAACGACCCGCAGGGCGCGCTCTACCAGCAGGAGAACCGGCTGTACCGCGGCGATTGCCGCGGGCAGTTCCAGGACCGCACCCTGGCGGCCAACCTGACGCAGGTGCTGCCCAGCTACAGCAGCGTGGCGAGCGACCTGGACAACGACGGCTGGCCCGACCTGTACGTGAGCAACGACGGGCAGCCCAACGACGTGTACCTGAACAACGGCGACGGGACCTTCCGCGAGGCGGACAACGAGGCGCGCGACGTGCGGAACGGCATGGGCACGGCCGTGGGCGACTTCGACCACGACGGCCGCATGGACATCGTGACGACGAACTGGCTGCAGACCACGAACGGCATCTTCCGCGCGCGCAGCGACGGCGGCTACGACGACCTGGGCACGCAGGACGTGTTCCTCGACGCCTTCCCGTACAGCGGCTGGGCGGCGCGCTGGCTCGACGTCAACAACGACGGGCACCAGGACCTGGCCGTGGTCAACGGCATGACGAGCGACGACGGCACCATCGAGGTCGCCGAGCCCATGCTCCTCTACGAGAACCTCGCGGACGGCACGTTCCAGCGGCAGGCGGACGACGTTGGCCTCGATTTCCAGCGGCCCCTCGTCGCGCGCAGCGCGGCCTGGGCGGACTACGACGACGACGGGAGCATGGACGTCGCCGTGACCGAGGCCGGCGAAGCGCCCGTCCACCTGTTCCGCGAGGACCCCCGGCTCCACGCCGGCCTGGCGCGGGCGGAGGAGGCGAGCCTGGAGGTGCGCTGGCCCGATGGCAGCGCGGAGACGTTCGCGGGCGTGCGGGCGAACAGCGTCGTGCGCATCGTGCAGGGCCAGGGCTTGACCTACGTGCAGCAGCTTCCCTTGGCGCGCATCACCGCCCCGAGCCTCGTGCACCGCCTCGACCCGGCCACGCTGCACGTGGAGGGCGTGCGCGGCACGCACGTGGCGCAGGCGGATTGGAGCTTCGAGGACGGCGGCGCGGCCCAGGGCGCGCAGGTCGAGCACCGGTTCACCGACGTCGGCACCGTCCGCGCGCGCGTGGCCGTGCAGGACGCCGGGCGCGCGAAGGTCGCGCTCGCCCCGGTGCAGGTCTGGGACGAGCTGCGCGCGGCCATCGCGCCCGACCAGGCCACGTTCCTGCCCACGGAGCGGGCGCAGGGCACGGTGCGCGTGAGCTTCAGCGACGGGGCCCCGGTGCGCGACGCGCACGTGCAGCTGACCGTGACCTACGGCAGCGGCATCCCGGAGCTGGACCAGGCGGTGCAGCTCCTGCCCCGCGCCGCGCGCACCGCGCTCGGCTACGTGAGCTTCGCCATCGAGGGGCGCACGGACGCGCAGGGGGGCATGCGCTTCGACGTGCCGTTCAACCAGCCGCGGCCGAGCGACCTCGTGCCGTTCGACGGGCTGAACATGCCGGGCATCTACACCGTCGTGGCGCACGGCGGGGCGCGGGGCAGCGCGTTCCCGGACGCCGCGCAGAGCTACGCCGTCGGCGTGCGCCTGCCTCAGTAGAGGTAGAGGTAGAGCTGCCACGGCCCGACGAGCGTCGGCACCATCGCCGGAAGGGGCGTGTAGCCCGGCACGTCCTCGAGGCCGGCGACGAGGCGCACCGTGACCGTGCCCAGGGCCTTCGCGCCCTGCTCGATCTCGCTGCACGCGACCGTGTTCGGGCCGTCGGGCCAGCACAGCCAGCGCTCGTGGCCGCCGTTGCTGCCGTCCACGGTGATGCTGACGAAGCCGTACGCCGGCCGCGGCTCGAAGAACACGCCGAAGACCCAATCCACGTCCGTCTGGCCGGAGAGCGTGCACGTCGCCTGCGAGGGCGCGGAGCCGAAGCAGGACTGCACGTCGCGCAGCGCGGCGCCGGGCGGCATCGCGGCGAGGAGGAGCACGGGGACGAAGAGGAGGGCGCGCATGGTGCCTCAGCAATCCACGAGGAACTGCCAATGCCCCACGCCGGCCTCCACGCCGTTCAACGACGGCAGGCCCGCGTTCAGCGCCTGCGGGTCCATGACGCCGGCGTGCATGTCGATGCTCATCCGACCACCAGGCAGGATGCCGTTGAAGCCGGTGATTGCGCAGCGAATCATGCCGGGCACGAAGCTGCCCGCGGGGTTGATCCCCCAGTCGCACTCGAAGTTGTACTGCCCGCCGTTCTCGCCGCGAAGCAGGACGACGGTGCTCATCTCCGCCGTGCCGACGGGCGTGCCGAGCCAGCCGGACGGGGCCTGCCAGCCGAAGATGTACTCGACCCCTGCCGGACAGACGCAATCGAGGTGGCAGCTGTTCTCGAAGGGCGCGTCCCCCTCGCACGCGACCGTGCTGTCGCCAACCGGCAGCCCGGGCGTCGCGAACACGCCGCTCGGCGTGGCGTGGATGGTCCACCCCTCCGGCACCGCGCTCGGCGCGGCGGCGTGGACCGGCGCGAGCGCGATGGCCATCGAGAGAGCAGCGAGCGTGAGCAGGACGCGCA
>JAIVGT010000396.1 GCA_020201485.1 Halobacteriales archaeon | reverse complement strand
GGCCTCGATGGCGTAGATGTAGGCGTTGCCGCCGTCGTCGGCCGGGCGCTCCATGAGCACCTGGTTGTTGAACCACATGACGCGCATGCGGACCACGCCCACAACGCCGGCCATGCACGGGTCGAGGCCGTCCATGTTCGCGTACACGGTGTGGCCCGTGACCACGGGCTGCTGGTTGATGGACGCGCCAGCGGGCAGGCTGAGCATGGCGCAGAGCGCCAGGACCAGGACCTTCCACCAGCGCGTGATGTCCATCAGGCTCAGCTCGGGACGGGGGTCATCATCAGGGCGGTCGCGACGGCGATGCGGAACTGCAGCTCCCCGACCTGGCCCGGCATGAGCAGCGCTCCGCCCAGCCGCTGGTAGGCGGCGAGGCGGGGGAGCTGCGTCGCGCCGAGCTCGGCGTGGAGCGCGACGACGTGGTCCTCGTGCATGGCAACACCCTCGAACCTGACACCGCTGGCAGGGCGGCTGGTCACCGCGTGCGGTTGCCCGGCCTTGAAGCCGCGCGTGTCACCGGCGTGAGGACGCGCGTCCCCGCTCGCGCTGGGAACGCTGCAACCCCTCGCGGGGACCGCTGCCGGATGGTCGCTGGGCATGCTCAGGCACCTCGGATGTTCCGGGAAAATCCTTCACGCGGCGAGCTTCGGCGCCTCGTCCACGTTCGTGTGCGCGACCTCGCTCGCGGGCAGCTTGCTCGCGACCACCGGGGCGGCGAGCCACTGCGCCTCGAGCATGGCCTTGATGGTGATGACCATGGCCTTGTCGTCGGTCCAGAGCGCGACATCGCTGCCCTGGAAGTGGTGCTCGTCGTCGGGCAGGATGTGGATGATCATGGCCTCGCAGTCGTCGCGGATGACGATGGCGCAGCCCGGGGTCTCCGCGAGGGCGCGGCGCACCTCGCCGTGCAGGCCGAACGCCTCCAGGACCTCGGCGTTGCGCGGGCCGACCGGGCACAGGAGGCGGAAGCGCGCGCCCTGCTCGGCACGGTCCCTCACCATGCTCATGTGGTAGTCCACGCGGCGCGAGCTGTTCTGCGTGGCGAGCAGGAGGAAGTCCTGCTGCGTGTGCGTGATCATGTCGAACAGCTTGCTCGTGACGTTGCTCCGGCCGCGGATGACGACGAACGCGCCGTCCTCCTCCATCTTGATGTTGCCCTTGGGCGTGAACTCGGAGAGCAGGGCCTCGCGGTTGTTCTCGATCTCGTCCGTCTTCACCTGCAGCTCGGCGCGCAGGCCGTCCACGTAGTCCTGGATGGGCCGGGCCACGTAGCGCATCGGGCGCTCCGGGACGAGCGTCACCAAGCGCTTCTCCCCCAGACCCTCGAGCGCGCCGTAGATCTTCGTGCGCGGGACGCGGGCCAGCTCGGCCAGCTTGCCGGCGGTCGCGACCTCGAGCTCGAGCAGCGCGGCGTAGGCGCGCGCCTCGTACTCGGTCAGTCCGAAGTTCTGCAGCTTCTTGATGCGCTCCGGGTTCATGCTGGGCAACCTCACCACGCTGCCGCGATAGCCCAAGCTCGGGGAACGCGATGTCCCCTCACCAGGCAGTGCCGCCCCGCAGCAACCCCTGCGCGGAGCGGTCGGCAACCGCTGGACCGACGGTGCCCGAGCGGGGAAATAAGCGTTGTGCAACGGGTGACGCCCTGTTCCCGGGCCGCGTGGAACACGCGTCCTCCACGGCCGCGGGACGGGGTGAGGGGGAGCGGGGCCCTCCTACCGGGAGGGGCCCCGCCGTGGGGTTGCCGTTGGACAAGGGTTGTGCAAGGTGAGGACCTTGTCCACGCTCCTGGTGGCCAGGGCAGGGGATGGTCTTTTTGGGTTGTCCGTCGAAGCGAGGAGCGCGGGATGGGCCGGAGGCGCGTGCGGTTTCGCCGGGTTTCCTGCACACTTCTTGACCAGCCGCGTCCGCCAGGCGCGCATGCCGCCCGTCACGGACAATCCTCGGTGGCCGGGTGCTCGGGTGCCCGCCCTGCCCGCTCACCATCATCC